>CAYWKY010000077.1:0-8614 GCA_964458915.1 uncultured Faecalibacterium sp. | reverse complement strand
ATTGCTAATTGCTAATTTTTCTCAAGTTGCCAAAAGGCTACATATCGACAAAACAAACCGCAAGCCATAACAAACCACAGGGGACAGGTACTTTTGTGTTGTACAACACAAAATGTACCTGTCCCCTGTTATACCAAATGTACCTATCCCCTTGCGACTTGCTTTTTATATTTCTAACTCAAATATATCTACACCGAAAGGAATAACAATATCCTGTCTATATCCTGCCTCATTAACAAAACTGAACATATATCCATCCTCGCAAAATGTGCTGGCACTAAGATATATCTTCTCGCCTAATTTTTCCCTGTCTTCGGGTACTTCGGCAGAATCCACAGCATTGTCAGACAAAAGCGATGCGTAATCATAGCCGTAATATATTCTGTAAAGGAGCTGTTCAACAAGCTGATAATCCTTGCCTATTATACTGTCCTTGGTCACATAATCACCGGTTTGGCAGTCAAAAACAAATGCCTCAACAGTTTTGCTTGAGGGCAGTATTCCCTCAGTTCTTTCTCCGTCTTCACCACTTTTAACCGCCACAAGGCTTTCGCTGATTTCGTTTGCAACGCCTATATAATTACCCTTGGCATAAGTGACCTTAGCCGAATAATTCACCTGTAAAGGCAACTGATTTACATCAGCTCCGCTTTTAAGATATGACTGATAAAGCTTTTCACTGTCTTGTGCCAGCTGCTCATAATAACTCAACACATTTTGATAAAAACGGTTAGCCTCTGTCTCGCCTGCTGTTTTTCCATAAAACACAGGATACTCCAAAACATAATTGCAATATAAAGTACCGTCGGCAGCTTTACCCTCGATTATCTCGGTTTTGCTCTGAAAATCAAATTCACTTTCTTCGCCGTCTTTAATCATTATACCAAGCTGGTCAAACAAAGGCTCTGTTGATATTTCGCTGATTTTCCAAACGGAACTGTCCTGAGTCTTACTTGCAACAACATAAACTGTTTTGCCGTCAAACTCGCTTGTAACATAATATCTGCCGTCTTGTATTCTTTTGCTTGAAGAAATACTCGCCTTTGAGCTTCCCGAACAGTTACCCTCACCATCGGCAAAATAGTAAAATCCATCGTAATAATAAACATCTTTAATATTAACAGTGTGATCCACATTCACATTGAACTGTTCCACAATACTGTCAATTTGGCCTTTTTCTATTTTGTAGTATGAATAATTCCCTAACTCATCTTTAAATCTCATTGCAGGGTCAGCTTGTGTCTGCTTTTGCGCCTTTTCGTAGCCAAAGGATGTGTAAAGTCCCTTGTCACTACCCGGCAAAACAAAGCTTAAAAGAACCTGTGCATCAGATTTTTCTCCATTAAAGCCAACATCTCTCAATGGCGCAACCTTAGACAGCTGAGCTTCAAGCTCCTGCTGTTCAGCTTGAGATAAAACAAGAGCCACCGCCTTAACCTCACGGTCAGCGGAAAAAATATCCGTTGTTGCACTCACACCTATAACTGCACAAAGGCAAACAGCAACAAGGCACATTAACACCGTCACTGTATTTTTTGATCTGTTTTCGCTTTTCTGTTGCTTGTTTACTGCTTTTTTCATTAAAATCATCCTCTGTTTTAAATTAAATCAAGAAGCTGAGTGATTTCTTCGATCTCGGCTGCAACACCTTTCACACCAAGACCCTTTCCTTTAAAGTCTCCGTTATTCATTCTAACGACCTGCATATTGGCACCTAAAGCACCTTGAATATCGTTTATAGGGTGATCTCCCACATAAAGAGATTCTTCGTTTCTTACCCCTGCCAGCTGAATTGCATAGTCGAAAATTCGTCTGTCAGGCTTATAAATACCTATATCACCGGACACCACAACAACATCAAATAAATCTCTAATACCTGCTGTGTCCAGCTTTATGTTTTGCAGTGATGAAACACCATTAGTAATGCAGCCTAAAATATAGCCTTTGTTTTTGATTTCCTTAAGCACATCAACAGCGCCGTCGAGCATAACTATATGCTTGCCAAAATCATAGTTAAAGGAGTCGTAAAGCTCCTGCATTGGCGGATGGTTTTCCCACTGCCACAGCTGAATCATTTCAGGGAAATAGACCTCTCTGTCCTTATATCCACCGTCAACGTGTTCTTCCATTTCATCCAGCTTTTTTAATCTTTCTTCTTCGCTGATATTTGGGAAATACTTACTTAAAAAGCTTTCGCAATAAAGTCTGTAAGCACCCTTTCTGCTTTGAAGTGTATCGTCAAAATCAAAAAATATTGCTTTAACATTTAATTTAGCCATTTTTCATAACCTCGTTATATACCGTTCTAGCTTTTTCCATATCCTTTTTAACAGCAATCGACAGCTCCTCAACAGACGAAAATTTCTTCTCGCCTCTTAAAAATTCCAGAAGTCCCACATTGGCATATTTGCCGTAAAGATCACCGGAGAAGCCGAGGATACAGGTTTCGCTTTTAAGATTTTCGCCGTCAACAGTCGGTCTGACACCTATATTTGTCACACCCGGATAGTTTTTGCCGCCTAAATTAACAACCGATGCGTAAACACCGAATTTCGGCACAATAAAATCCTTTTGAAAGCTTTGGTTTATTGTGGGAAAGCCTAATTTCCTTCCAAGAGCGTCGCCTCTTTCAACCACTCTGTCATAAGAGAAGACTCTGCCCAACATTTCATTTGCTCTTTTTATATCACCGTCAATAATCAGCTGTCTTATTTTAGACGAGCTTACAATGTCCTCGCCAAGCTTTACTCCGTCCACAGAGTACACTTGTATATTTTCTTCTTTAAGATCTTCTTTCAGCTTTTGAGGGGTACCGGCACCGTTTTTGCCATATCTGTAATCATAACCGCAAACAACTGCCTTAGCTGAAAGCTTTTTAGAAAGAAAATCCTTGGCGAAGTCCTCAGCCGACATATTCATATTTTTTTCAAAGTCAAAGGATATAAGCTCAAAGCCCATTTCCCTTAGAAGCTTCGCTTTTGTTTCATTGTCGGTGAGCATAGGTGGCATGTTTCCTGTTAAAACCTTTTTCGGGTGGGTACTGAAAATCAGCACCTTAGGAGCAAGGTTCTTTTCCTTTGCCACAGACAAAGCCTTTTCAAGCACAGCCTTATGTCCCTTGTGTACCCCATCAAAATAGCCTAAAACCACAACAGTACCCTTAGAGTTATTAAGCATGGGCGCTCACCTGCCTTACATAAACCTTTTTCACCGATAAAACAGTCTGTTCCTTATCAATTTCACCTATGCCCAAAAAATCACCCTCAGGCGAATAAACACAGTAAAGTCCCGGCTGTTTTTTATCCTTTAGGCGAACAAAATCAAGCTCACCGCCATTTGAAAATCTTTTAGCCTGAGCCTCGCTCACCGTAATTTTATCATAGTCAATAAATTTGTCAACGCTTACAACAGCTTTAACAAGATTTCCCTCGTTTTTAAGCTCCTGCAATTTTTCAAGAGTGTAGCACTTATCTATACTGATTCCGTTGGCCATTATGCGGCGAAGGCTTGTCATAACAGCTCCGCAGCCTAAGCGCTCGCCTATATCCGCAATAAGAGTACGAATATAAGTTCCGCTTGAACAGACCACCTCTATTTCGTACTCTGCCCTATCTTCACAGCAGGACAAAAGCTTTAAAGAGTAGATCTTAACCTTTCGGCTTTCCCTTTCTATTTCCACACCCTTGCGTGCAAGCTCATAAAGTCTCACACCGTCTTTTTTTATGGCGGAATACATAGGTGGAACCTGCTCGATTTCACCGACAAAGCCCTCCAGTACCGCCTCAACATCACTTTTTTTTGATCTGACAGTATATTCCCCTGTTACCTCACCTGTAATGTCAAGAGTGTCAGTGGTCTTTCCTAAGATAAACTTAGCTCTATAAGCCTTGTCGTGGCTTTTAATAAGCTCAATAAATCTTGTTGCGCCACCGAGAGCCACAGGCAAAACTCCTGTTGCCATAGGGTCAAGAGTTCCGGTATGTCCGGCTTTTTTTATGCCGAAAATTTTTCTCACTCTCGCCGAGGATACGAATGAGGTCATGCCCTCATCTTTATCTAAAAACACAAAACCGTCCATAACTTCACCCCTTTCCTTTTAAATCACCTGATTTAAAATATAGTCAACCACTTTATTTTTTACCTGCTGAACTGTTAAATTTTTAATTTCACACCCGGCAGCTCTTATGTGACCGCCGCCACCGAAATTTCTGCAAATTGCCGCTGCATCAAAATTTTCCGAGGTTCTAACGGAAACACCTATTTTCCCTTTGCCCTCTTCTTTAACGGTGACACCGATTTCAACGCCCTCAATCTGTCTTGTCAAGGGTTTAATAGAATCCAGCGCAGACTTGTCCGTACCGCACTGATTGAGCATATCCTGAGTGACACTTATAACAGCCACTTTGCCCTCACCGAAAACCTCAAGAGACTCAAGACACATTCTTTCCAGCATAATGCTGCTCATAGTTTTTGTGTCAAACATAATCTCGTTGATTTTGCTGTGTCTTGCGCCACTTTCAATAAGCTCTGCGGCTATTCTATGGGTTCTTGGGGTAACATTGGAATATTTGAAACAGCCTGTGTCCGTGCTGCAGCCTGTATAAACACAGGAAGCTATAGCTTCATCAATTTCCACACCGAGCGCCTTTATTATAAGATAAATTATCTCGCAGCATGACGCACTGTCGCTCTCACAATAGGTCTCTTTGGCGAAGTGTCTTGATGAATCGTGGTGGTCAATAGCTAAGTCCACACTGTCGCCGTACTGTCCTGCTATTTCATCACCTAAAAGCTTTTTTTCCGCAACATCAACGCTGACAATAAAATCAGCTTGAAAATCCTCGTTTTCAATACCCTCATAAAGATAATTAAACTTGCTGTTTATTTTGTCGCCGTTTAAAAGTCTCACTTTTTTACCCATAGCCTTTAAGGCTCTGAGCAGGGCATAGCCACTGCCCAGAGTATCACCGTCCGGGTTCATATGGGTGAGTATGAGAATATTATCGGCGTTTTTCAGCCGATTCACAGCCGAATTAAAATCCACTGTCATCTCACTCACCTCTGCCGTTTTCCAGCTTTTTAAACATATTAAAGCCCTGCTCAATTGAGTCATCGGCAACGAACTTGAGTTCGGGGGTCTTTCTTAAATGGAGTCTGCCACCGACCTCTCGTCTTATATAGCCTGTTGCGGCTGTGAGACCTTTGACAGCCTCCTTAGCCGAATCAATGCCCTTTATGTCGCTGACATATACCTTCGCATAAGATGCGTCTGAGCTGACCTCAACACGCACCACTGTCAGCATTTTGCCCATTACACGGGGGTCCTTAAGCTCCCTTATAAGGGCAGTTATTTCTCTTTTTATATCTTCCGATACACGGTTAATTCTGAAACCTGCCATTAGCTTTTCCTTTCAGTTATAATACTAACCCTATAAAAATCAGTCACGATATTCCTCAATCATGAAGCACTCGAAGATGTCGCCTTCCTTAATATCGTTAAACTTCTCAAGTCCGATACCGCACTCGAAGCCGGTCTGAACCTCTTTAACGTCGTCCTTGAAACGACGAAGTGAAGAAATAGCGTCCTCGGTTATAACGATACCGTCACGAACAACACGAATAAGTGCGTTTCTTGTTACCTTACCCTCAAGAACATAGGAGCCTGCAATCTTACCTGCTGAGGAAAGGTTCATAACAGTTCTAACCTCAATTCTGCCAAGAGCAACCTCTCTTGTCTTCGGAGCAAGCATACCCTTCATAGCTGCCTCGATTTCCTCGATGCAGTCATAAATAACTCTATACATTCTCATTTCAACGCCGTCACGCTCAGAGAGAGTTTGTGCGTTAACATCCGGGCGAACATTGAAGCCAACGATAATAGCGTTTGAAACGCTTGCAAGCTGAACGTCGCTTTCGTTAATTGCGCCTACACCGCCATGGATAACACGAACACGAACTTCTTCGTTAGAGAGCTTTTCAAGGTTTTGCTTAACAGCCTCAACACTGCCTTGCACGTCAGCTTTAACGATAATTGAAAGCTCTTTCATCTGACCTTCCTGAAGTGATGAGAAAAGGTTATCAAGTGTAACCTTTTGCTGTGCACCCCATTCAGCCTGCTTAGCTTCGTGAATCTTTCTTTCAACAAGCTCACGAGCAAGCTTTTCGTCGGAGGCTACGTCGAAGGTGTCGCCTGCACCGGGAGTTGTGCTAAGACCTGTTACCTCAACGGGTACTGAAGGACCGGCTTCTTTAATGCGAATACCTCTTTCGGTTTGCATAACTCTTACACGACCTACGCTCTGACCGGCAACAACAATGTCACCGACATGGAGAGTACCGTTTTGAACGAGAAGTGTTGCAATAGGACCACGACCCTTATCAAGTCTTGCCTCGATAACAACGCCCTTAGCGGCTCTGTTCGGGTTAGCCTTAAGCTCTGCCATTTCTGCAACGAGAAGAATTGACTCAAGAAGTGAATCGATACCCATATGAGTCTTAGCTGAAACTGGAACACAAATTGCGTCGCCGCCCCATTCTTCGGGTACAAGACCGTATTCTGTAAGCTGCTGCTTAACTCTGTCGGGATTTGCGCCCTCTTTATCCATTTTGTTAATAGCAACAATAATCTGAACACCGGCTGCCTTAGCGTGGTTAATAGCTTCTATAGTCTGAGGCATAATACCGTCATCTGCGGCAACAACAAGCACGGCAATATCTGTTGCCATAGCGCCTCTGGCTCTCATTGATGTGAAAGCGGCATGACCCGGTGTGTCAAGGAAGGTGATCATCTGACCGTCAAGGTCAACTCTGTAAGCACCGATGTGCTGTGTGATACCGCCGGCCTCTGTTGCAGCAACACCTGCGTCACGAATAGCGTCAAGAATAGATGTCTTACCATGGTCAACGTGACCCATAACAACAACAACGGGATCTCTGGGAAGAAGGTCTTCAGCCTTATCCTCGTGGTCGTCAATGATTCTCTCTTCGATTGAAACTTCAACCTCTTTTTCAACCTTTGCGCCAAGCTCTGTTGCCACGATTTCCGCTGTGTCAAAGTCGATGGTCTGGTTAACTGTTGCCATTGTACCCAGCTTAAACATCTCTTTGATAACCTCTGCGGCAGTTCTTCTGAGAAGCACTGCAAGATCACCAACAGTGATTTCTTCGGGAATTTTAACAGTGAGAGTCTTCTTAGCTCTTTCAGCTGCAATTCTCTTGAGTCTTTCAGCTTCAGTCTCTCTCTTATTTGAGCGTGTGCCCTGCTTTCTATACTGCTGTGACTTCTGCTTAAGCTTTTGCTTGTTAGCGCCCATATCGTTCATATGGCGGCCGCCCTGTGAAGCCATCTCGTCATATTTTTCGTTGTATTTTTCAAGGTCAACATTGCTGCTTCTTGTGTCAATATGTCTTTTTTCGCCTTTAGTTCTTGACTGAATAAGCTTCTCCTGCTTTTGGGGCTGAGAATTATTCTGAGGCTTTTCCTGCTTTTTGTTTTGCTGAGGCTTTTTCTCCTCTTTTTTGTTTGAGGGAGCGTTTTTGCCTTCCTCTTTGCTTTGAGCAGGCTTTTTATCTTCCTTTTTATTTTGAGGCTTTTCATTAGATTTATTATCAGCATTTTTCTTATCCGCAGGCTTTTTATCTGCGGCTTTCTCTTTGCTTACCTTTTTCTCAGCCTTCTTCTTTTCCTGAGAAGGCTTATCCTGCTGAGCTTTTTCCTCAGGTACTGCGGCAAAATATCTATCAAAATTCTCAACAGAATTTTCCTGTGTTATTGTTTCAAATATAATGTCAAGCTCTCTGTCCTCAAGAGCTGCCATATGTGTTCTTTCGGCAGGCGCATGAGTGTCGAGAATTTCAAGTATCTTTTTGCTGTTAAGACCGAAATCCTTAGCGACTTCGTGTACTCTGTATTTATCTCTTGGCATAGTATCATCCTTTCTATGATAGAGTTTTACTTGTTATATTTTTCCATTAATGCTTTTGCAAAGCCCTCATCGTCAACGCTAAGCACTGCCGCCTTTGAGCCGACAGCCGCTGAAAGCTCAACGAGGGTATAATTTGTAAGTATAACGGGAATATTTTTATTTTCAAAAGTGCAGGCATGATTTATTTCTCTTTGAAGCCTTTCGGAAGCTTCATAAGACAGAACGCAAAGCTTTGCCTTGTTTCTGACCACACTACCTATAACCGCATCGTGACCTAAGCTAAGTCTTCCCGAACGTCTTGCCATGCCTAAAAGTGAAAGAAACTTATCATTCATTTTCGCTTATCTCCTGCTCCATTTTTTCGAGTACCTCATCGGGAATTTCGCAGGAAAGGGCCTTAGCAAATCTTTTCGCTTTCTTCGCCATTGCGAAGCATTCTCTTTTTTTGCAGATATATGCACCTCTGCCGGATTTCTTGCCCGTTAAATCCAAGCTGATTTCATAAGAATCATCTTCACCTTCGGTTTTAAGCTTTGTCTTGACTACTCTGACAAGCTCCTTTTGCGGGAACATCTCGCCACAGCCCAGACATTTTCTCATGGGTACCTTTCTAAGTGCCAAAGTGAACCCTCTCTTTCTTATTCAGCGGCGGCACTCAAAGGCTTAATGTCAATTTTCCAGCCTGTGAG
>CAYWKY010000076.1:0-8688 GCA_964458915.1 uncultured Faecalibacterium sp. | reverse complement strand
TTAACTGAAATTCCGTTCACGAAGATAGTGAAGAGTGAATAGTGAATAGTGAATAGTGAATAAGTAAAAAATTCCGCCCACATTCGTGAACGGAATTTTTTGGTCGAGGCGACAGGACTTGAACCTGCGGCCCTCTGCTCCCAAAGCAGATGCGCTACCAAACTGCGCTACGCCTCGATTTGCCTTGCTATTATACACTTAAAGAGCCTTTTTGTCAAGTCTTTTAGGCCTAAGATTTTAATTCCTTCAGAAAAATACGGTGCCGAAAGGGGTGGCACCGTATTTTCGAGGAAACAAATTTATGTTAATGCTTAGTGGGAGTCTGATTATTCGGGTGGCAATTGCCTTTCATTGCACAGTTTTCACAGCCACAACCACAAGAGGATTTACCCTTTTTCTTGTTTCTTATGCCGGTGAATACTATGGCGAAAAATATTGCCGCTATAATAAGAGTTCCTATGATTGTCGGGATATTCCATTCCATTTTAAGTCCACCTTAGTTTGCGTATTTGTTCTTTCTGACAAGAAGATAGATAAGACCTATAAGTGCAGCGAATGCGATAACCGTAGCGGCGGTGAAAACACCTGTAAATAACATTCCGATCTGATAAACAATAAAGGATATAACATAAGCGAAGGCACACATATAACCGATAGCACCTAATGTCCACTTCCAGTTGTTCATCTCTCTTTTTATAGCACCCATTGCTGCGAAGCAGGGAGCGCAAAGCAGATTGAAGATAAGGAATGAGAAGGCTGAAAGCTTGCTGCCACCGAAAAATTCCTGACCGATAAGTGCGATATTTTCAACATCACCCTCAATAGCTCCAAGAAGGTCAGCTGCTGCGTCCGGGTTTGCGCTTGCGAACATACTCGAAAGTGAGCCGAACACGCCAACAACCTCTTCTTTAGCCACAAGACCAAGGAATGTTGCTACAGCTGCCTGCCATGTACCGAAGCCAAGAGGCTTGAAGATAACAGCAATTGCAGAGCCGATAACATTGAGAACAGAATTTTCATCGCCGGTGATGAAATGGAATCCGCCGTCAAAGGTAAAGGAATTCAGGAGCCATACCAGAATGCTTGCGGCGAGAATAACGGTACCGGCACGCTTGATGAAGGACCAACCACGTTCCCATGTGGCGTGAAGCACATTGCTCGGTGTGGGAAGATGGTATGCGGGAAGCTCCATAACAAAAGGTGCAGGATCACCGGCGAAGACTTTGGTCTTTTTCAGGATAATACCTGAAATAACTACTGCTGCAACACCAATGAAGTACGCTGCCGTTGCAACCCATGCCGATTTATTAAACAGTGCCGCTGCGATAAGTCCGACAATGGGCATTTTTGCACCGCATGGAATGAAGCAGGTAGTCATAATAGTAATTTTTCTGTCTCTGTCTTGTTCAATGGTTCTTGATGCCATAACGCCGGGTACACCACAGCCTGAGGCAACAAGCATGGGAATAAAGCTCTTACCTGAAAGACCGAATTTACGGAAGATTCTGTCCATGATGAAAGCAACACGAGCCATGTAGCCGATATTTTCAAGAACAGAGAGAAGAAGGAAAAGTATAAGCATCTGAGGCACGAAGCCGAGAACTGCGCCTACACCGCCTACAATACCGTCTTGGATAAGACCGTAAAGCCATTCGGCAACTACGGGAGTACCGGAAGCGTCAAGAAGAACTCTGTCAAGAAGCTCAGGCACACTTGGCCATGATGCCATAAATGTTCCGGGGAAGGTTTCTGCAAAAGAGCCAAACAAGCCGTCGTTCATAAATGTTACTGTCCAGTCGCCTACAGTACCTATGGAGATTTTATAAACAAGATACATAATTGCCACAAATATAGGCAAAGCTAAAATTCTGTTAGTAACTATTCTGTCGATTTTATCGGAAACAGTAAGACCTGCTGTTTTCTTTTTCTTGTAACAGCCCTTAATTACATCAGCTATGTAAACATATCTCTCATTAGTAATGATACTTTCTGCATCATCGTCCATTTCTTCCTCAACATGAGTAATGTCTTTTTCAATATGAGAGATAATATCAGGATCTATTTTAAGCTCCTCAATAATTTTTTCGTCTCTTTCAAAAAGCTTAATAGCGTACCAACGCTGTTGTTCGTCAGGAAGTGAGTGAAGAACTGCCTCTTCAATGTGAGCTATTGCGTGCTCAACTTCACCTGAGAAGCTATGCTGAGGAATAGTCTTGCCACCTTGTGCAGCAGCAATAGCTTTCTCTGCGGCTTCGTTTACACCGATACCCTTAAGAGCCGAAATCTCTGTAATGTGGCAGCCGAGCTTTTTAGAAAGGGCGGCAATGTCTATTTTATCGCCGTTTTTCTTAACAACATCCATCATGTTAATTGCTATAACAACAGGGATGCCAAGTTCTGTGAGCTGTGTGGTGAGATAAAGGTTTCTTTCCAGGTTGGTACCATCAACAATGTTTAAAATTGCGTCGGGACGCTCATTTATAAGGTATTCACGGGCAACAACCTCTTCAAGTGTATAAGGAGAAAGTGAATAAATACCGGGAAGGTCAACAACTGTTACGTCCTTATGTTTTTTAAGTCTGCCCTCTTTTTTTTCAACGGTAACACCGGGCCAGTTACCTACAAACTGGTTTGAACCGGTCAGAGCGTTGAAAAGTGTTGTTTTGCCGGAGTTAGGGTTACCGGCAAGTGCGATTTTAATGCTCATATCTTTGATCCTTTCATTGGAATTAGTGTTAACTAACTAATCAGGTAAAAAAGAAGCCGATTTATTCAACTTCAATCATTTTTGCGTCCTCTTTACGCAAAGAAAGCTCATAGCCTCTGACAGTGATTTCAATAGGGTCACCTAAAGGCGCAACCTTTCTGACATAAACCTCAACGCCTTTAGTTAAGCCCATGTCCATAATTCTGCGCTTTACGGCACCTTGACCGCCGATTTTTGTCACCTTAACGGTTTCACCGACTTTAGCCTCTTTAAGAGTCTTCATACAGTTACCTCTTTTCTGTTTGATCTTATTATTTACAATTTTATCCGAAAAGCTTCGGGTATTAAACCATAATTTTACTTGCCATTTCTTTGCTTATAGCAATACGGGCATCTTTAACCTTGACAATAAGATTGCCGCCGTTTTCCGTTATAACAGTAACATTACCGCCGGGAACAAAACCGAGATTTTCAAGATGTGCACGCACATCACTTTTACCTCCGACTTTGCGTATTATATTTTCCTGTCCGGGAGTTGAAAACGTAAGTGGTATCATATAAGCATCTCCAAATAAATTGATATGAAGTTAGTCTCATCTAACTTAGTATATATTACTCCTATTTTCTCCCTTTGTCAAGGGAATTTTGCAAAAAATTTAAGCTTTTTCTTAAGCTATTTTTGTTATTATTTCAGCTTTCTTAAAACAAAAATAATATGCAGGCACTTACCTTAGGAACTATCCCATAAATGCCTGCTATTAATTATTCATTTTTTGGCTCTTTTATGACTCAATCGTCAAATTTCATCGGTGCGTTAGCCTTAAAGGGGTCGTCCTTGTCTTCAAAGCTCGGCTGTGTGAAAGATGACTGATATGAGGGTGTATATGAGGGAGCCTGAGTGTAAACCGGCGGCTGATAAACAGGTGGCTGATAAACAGGCTGTACCGGTGGCTGATAGGTCTGCTGCACCTGTTGCTGATACATTACAGGTGGCGCTACCGGCTGAACAATAACCGGCTGCTGAGCAGGTTCGCTTTGCTTTACCTTAAACTCCTTCGGCACTTCAAGAGGTTTATCGTCAATAAGCTGTTGTAAAAGCTTAATCGCCTCGGAAACGCCGCCTAAAACAGTGGCTAAAATAATGGAAACAACTACCATGAGTATAGCATAGAAAAAGCCTTTGTCGCCTAAAAGAGCATTGGCAATAAAACCACCGATAATTCCGAAAATAATAGTTACGATTGCCATAACATTTAAAAGTGCAGCAACACTGTTTCGGCTTGAAACACCGTTGCCGGCTTTAACAAGAGCGTCGTACTCCTCATCGGTAACTATAATCGGCGGCTCACCTTTTTTAGCTGTAAGACCCCAAGCTTCTAAATCTGCTTCTTTCTTTTGATAATACTGCTCGGCTTTTTTCTTGTTAAGCTCTTGCAGTTTAAATTCAACCTTCTGCAACATAATGTCTTGTCCTTTCCTAATAATATCAAGAATAGATTACCACACTTTAAAAAATACTTCAAGTGTTTAAATAAAAAAAGATGTCTTGATATTACTGCGGATATGTTGTATAATTACCATAATATAATAAATCAAGGTGATATAAATTGAAAAATAAAAAAAGTTCAAAATGGATAGTGGCTATAATAGCCCTTGTTTTAATAGGGTTAGGTGTGGCTTATTCGCATAATTTCTTTAAAACCCTGCCCGGCAATTTAATGATATGCTCCTCACAGCAATCAGCTCCGACACTGATCGCTCACAGAGGTCTTTCCTCTCTTTATCCTCAAAATACAGTACCTGCCTTTGAAGGTGCGGCAGAGTACGGCTATAAATATTATGAGCTTGATGTTCACACAACGAAGGACGGTCAATGGGTGGTTATACACAACGACACAGTTGACGCAATGACAAACGGTGAGGGTGATGTGGCCTCATTCACTCTCGAAGAAATTAAAGAGCTTAAAATTGACAGTGGCAAGGGCATTAAGAATTATGAGGATTTAACGGTACCCACATTAGCCGAGTGTCTTGAGGTTTGCAAGAAAACGGGCATATTGCCTGTTATTGAGCTTAAAAAGCTTGAAATTAAATATTTGCCCACACTTGTGGATATGCTTGAGGAATACGGTCTTTCTGAGCAAGCGAAAATTATTTCCTTCGACAAGGAATATTTACAGGCCTATCGTGAGCTTGACGGAAAAATCGATATGCTTTATCTTTCCCATAATCCTTCAAAGCAGGATATTGATTGGTGCATTGAAAATAATTTCGGCATAAATTATAACTGCAAAAAGCTTTATAAATGTTTTAGCGCAATAAGCTATGCGAAAAAGAAAGGCGTAACCATTGGCGCTTGGACTGTTGATAACACAGTTATCGCTGATGTTATGGTGCTTTTCGGTGCGGAATATATAACAACAAATAAGATTTTACCGTAAGGAGAGAATGAAATGAGTAAGGCAACTTTAATTATTATGGCAGCCGGTATGGGCAGTCGTTACGGCGGCCTTAAGCAAATTGACCCTGTTGGCGAAAACGGCGAAATTATTCTTGATTACTCGGTTTATGACGCAATTGAAGCCGGCTTTGACAGAGTTATTTTCGTCATTAAGCACGAAATTGAAGCTGACTTTAAAGCTGTTATGCAGGGCAAGTTTGAAAATAAAATTAAAATTGAATATGCTTATCAGGATATTAATAACATTCCTGAACCCTTTAGTGTACCTAAAGGCAGACAAAAGCCTTGGGGTACCGGTCACGCTGTGTTGTCATGTAAAGATATGATAGACGGTCCCTTTGCCGTTGTTAACGCAGATGACTATTACGGCAAGGAAACCTTTAAGCTTATTTATAAGGAAATAACAAAAGAAAAAGACAGTGAAGAAAAATATAATTTCTGCATGGTAGGCTTTAAAGTAGAAAACACACTTACCGAAAACGGTCATGTGGCAAGAGGTGTTTGCCAAACCGATTCGGCAGGGTACTTAACGGATATTGTTGAGCGAACAAAAATCGCAAAGCGCGACGGCAAAATCATGTTCACTGAGGACGATGAAAATTGGACTGAAATTTCTGAGGGTAGCACAGTGTCAATGAATTGTTGGGGCTTCACAAAAGAGATGATGACAGAGCTTAGCTATAGGTTCAAAGGCTTTTTAGAGAAAAATAAGGAAAATCTTTTAAAATGCGAATACTTCCTGCCCTTTGTTGTTGATGACCTTTTAAAAGAGGGCAAAGCAAAAGTCAAGGTTCTTGAAACAAAAGAAAAATGGTACGGTGTAACCTATAAGGCAGACAAGGAAATTGTTGTCGATGCCCTTAAAAAGAAAACTCAAATGGGATTTTATCCAAATAGGATGTGGTGAAAACATGGTAACTATGACAACTGAAGAATCAAAAAAGAGAATGGTGGAAGGTCGCCTTTATCTCCCCGAAGACGAGGAAATAATGCACGAGCAAATGCTTCGCCTTGAAAAGCTTTATGACTATAATATGACAAGACCATCTCAAAGCGAAAAAAGAGAGGCTCTTCTTAAAGAGATGTTTGCCGAAATAGGCGAAGGCTGTTACATAGAACCGCCGTTTCACTCAAACTGGGCAGGTGGCAATGTTCATTTTGGCGACAATGTTTATGCCAACTTCAACTTAACTCTTGTTGACGACACAGATATTTATGTGGGCAGCAGAGTTATGTTCGGACCGAATGTAACTGTTGCAACAGCAGGACATCCTATAGAGCCTAATCTTCGCTCTCAGGCTATGCAGTATAATATTCCCGTACACATTGGCGATAATGTGTGGATAGGCGCAAACGCTGTTATTCTGCCCGGAATAACTATAGGCGAAAACAGTGTCATCGGCGCAGGCAGTGTGGTAACTAAGGATATACCGGCTAATGTTGTGGCTGTTGGCAATCCTTGCAGGGTGCTTCGTGAAATCAGTGAGCATGACAGAATATACTATTATAAAGACAGAAAAATTGATGTGTAATTGACAAGGTGCTGTAAAGGCTTAAGCTTTAGCAGCACCTTTTTAGTTGTCAGAAAGTGGTTTTCTCGCCTTTATTTCTCAGCTTCACTGCTTTCCTGCACCATTTTTCTTTCGACAAAACTCCCTATTGAAATATTATCCTTTTTATGTTAAAATAAAGTAATTGTGTTATACAATTTAGTGGTACTATTTAAAAATTACAAATGAGGTGATATAAATGGGGATTCTTAAAAAGCTTTTTGGCGATTATTCAAGCAAAGAGATAAAGAGAATCAAACCGATTGTTAATTCTGTTCTCGCCCTTGAGGACGAATATACAAAGCTCTCCGACAGTGAGCTTAAAGCTAAAACCAATGAATTTAAACAAAGAATAGCTGACGGTGAAAGCCTTGACGCAATTCTTCCCGAAGCGTTTGCAACCTGCCGTGAGGCTTCGTGGCGTGTTTTGGGAATGAAGCATTTCCCGGTACAGATAATGGGCGGCATTATTCTTCACCAGGGCAGAATTGCCGAAATGAAAACAGGTGAGGGTAAAACTCTCGTGGCAACCTTGCCGGCTTATCTTAACGCTCTTTCAGGCAAGGGCGTTCACATTGTTACAGTCAACGACTATCTTGCCCGCCGAGACAGCGAGTGGATGGGTAAGGTTTATCGCTTTTTAGGTCTTAGTGTCGGTCTTATTGTCAACGGCCTTGAAACCGATGAAAGACGCAAGGCATATGCCGCAGATATTACTTACGGTACCAACAACGAAATGGGCTTTGACTATCTGCGTGACAACATGGTTCAATATTTTGACCAAAAGGTTCAGCGTGGACACAATTTCGCCGTTGTGGACGAGGTTGACTCTATACTTATAGACGAGGCAAGAACTCCCCTTATTATTTCAGGTATCGGGTCTCGTTCAAGTGAGCTTTACAGCATTGCCAACAACTTTGTTCGAGGTCTTAAATGCCTTAAAATCAGCGAGGTTGACTCAAAGGCTGACTTTGAGGAGCTGGCTCAAGAGGCAGGTGCCGACTATGTTGTTGACGAAAAAGCTAAAAGCGCAACGCTGACAAAAAGCGGTATTAAAAAGGCTGAGCGTTTCTTTAATGTAGAAAACCTCAGTGACCCGGAAAATATTACACTCTCCCACCACATCAATACTGCCGTTAAAGCCTATGGCATTATGACAAGAGATGTAGACTATGTTGTTAAAGACGGCGAAGTTCTTATCGTTGATGAATTTACAGGTCGTATCATGATAGGCAGACGCTACTCAAACGGTCTTCATCAGGCTATTGAAGCAAAAGAGGGCGTTAAAATTGCCAAGGAAAACAAGACTCTTGCAACTATAACCTTCCAAAACTATTTCCGTCTTTACTCAAAGCTTTCCGGTATGACAGGTACAGCAATGACAGAGGAGCAGGAGTTCCAGGAAATTTATTCACTTGATGTTGTGGAAATCCCCACCAACAAGCCTCTTGCAAGAATTGATGAGCCTGATGTTATTTATAAAACAGAACAGTTTAAGTTCAATGCGATTATAGATAAAATCATCGAGTGCAACAAAAAGGGTCAGCCCGTTCTTGTTGGTACTGTTTCAATTGATAAGAGTGAGAGACTTTCCGCTGCACTTAAAAAGCGTGGAATTAAGCACAATGTACTTAACGCAAAGCACCATGAAAAAGAGGCGGAGATAGTAGCACAGGCAGGTAAATTAGGCGCAGTAACAATTGCCACTAACATGGCCGGTCGTGGTACCGATATTATGCTCGGCGGTAACGCAGAGTTCCTTGCTAAAAGTGAGATGCGCCGTCTCGACTATCCCGAGGAGCTTATTACAGAGGCAACAGCCTTTGGTGACACAGACAATCAGGATATTATTGAGGCAAGAGAAAAGTTTAAGGAGCTTGAGGCAAAGCATAAGGCTATAATCGCTGAGGAAGCTGAAAAGGTTAGACAGGCCGGCGGTCTTTATATTATCGGTACTGAAAGACATGAGT
>CAYWKY010000075.1:0-8735 GCA_964458915.1 uncultured Faecalibacterium sp. | reverse complement strand
GTTACAACCTCAGCCTTATCATATTTGTGAGCCGCAGGAATAATTTCCTGAGCGACCATCTCGACACCACAATAGTAACATCTTGTGCCGTCTGTAAGACCCGGCTTTGTGCAAGTAGGCTCTTTGCCCTTAACTTTTTCTTCTTTATGGCCTGTTGCAGGGATAGCCTTAGTAGCTTCATTACGGCAGATTTCACAAGTAGCTGTCATAACACCGTCCTTGGTGCAAGTAGCCTGTGTTTTAACTTTCCATAAAAGCTCGTTTGTTACCTTATGACCTGTTGCAGGGATAACCTCTGTAACTGTCTGCTTACAAGCTGAGCAATAACCTGTCTTCTTACCATCTGTTGTGCAAGTTGCATCAGGAGCAATTACCCAGTCAACTTTATGTGTTATAGGAATAACTTCGCTTGTGGTTTCATTACAGCCCTTGCGTGAGCATTTCATAACTGAAAGACCTGTTGTTGTGCAAGTTGCAGCCTTTGATGATGCAGCATCATAAACCATAGCATGACCTAAAGGCTCAATTTTAGCTTGCTCAGTGAAAACAAAGTTACACTTCGGGCAGTAGTATCCGTCTGAAAGGCCGGCTACTGTGCAGGTTGCTGCATAGCCTTCCTTTTTAGCTGATGAGTGACCTGTTGGTGCTATGTAAGTGCAGCCTTCGATAATAGCGTCGCAAGTAGCACATCTCTTACCTGCTGTTGCGCCCGGCTCTGTGCAAGTGGGAGCTTTCTCAGCAACAGCTACTACTGTGTGTCCTGATGCAGGAATTTCGCTCTTAACCTTAGCATTACACTTAGTACAGGTTTGAATCATCTCACCTTTTTCTGTGCAGGTGGGAGCCTTACCTGTTGTCCAGTTACCGAAAACGTGAACTTCGTCAAGAACTGTTGTTTCGACCTTCTTACAGGTGCTACAAGTTTTTGTTTCGTAACCCTTTGTTTTGCAAGTAGGAGCCTTGCTTGCTGTTACAGTCCATTTATGACCGAGAGCAGGGATTGAAACTTGTGCTGCAAGAACAAGGTCGCACTTGCTACACTTTGAACCCTTTGTTAAGCCGTTTGATTCGCAAGTTGCTGCGATAGCAGGCATATCAACACCCTTATGACCTGTTGCGAGGATTGTTTTACACTCACCGAGAAGCTCACCGCAAACAGAGCAAACTTGACCGGCTGTGTGTCCGTCCTCAGTACATGTTGGTTCAACTGCCGGCATATCCTTCGGTGTATGGGCAAGCTTAGCAACTGTTTCTGATTTTTCAATCACATTGCAGTTTGTACACTTATAAACCTTTGTGCCTTCAGCTGAACAAGTAGCATCTTTAGTAACTACCCATTTGAGGTCATGACTTCCTAAAGTACATGAGACATCGTCCCAAAAACCAGCGCTTGCGCTCATGGGAACAACGGACATGACCATCATGACTATCATAACTAATGAAAGCATTTTCTTCATAGTCTTATTCATTTTTTAAACCTCCGTTTAAATTTTTTATTCTAAGTATAGCAACTATATCACATTAAGGCGATTAAAGTCAATAGTTGTATAACAAATTTGAATTTCAATAGCGAAATTTCATTTTTTAGTTTTATTTAATACACACAGATTTCACATTACTTTAATTGAGCAAAGGTGAATTATAATTTATATCTCGTCATAGGCAAAGGCTTTGTTATAAATTTTAACCTTGCCCTCATCATAAACATTAGCTTTTTCCCCTAAAAGTGACACTGTACTGCAATACATACCGCCGTCGAGTACACCGTCAAGATAAATCTTGATTACACCGGTTTTCTCTCTGACAACACAGGCTTGAACCTTGTCGAGTACCGTTGAGCGAGAAACCACATGGTTATAACCCATTTTAAAATGTACCCTGCCGTCGTCGCCAACATAAAAGCTTAGTTCTTCGCCTTGTTTCATAAGAATGTGCGGTTCTTCGCCGTCAAGCATAGCTTTAACAGTGAAAGCTCCCTTGCCGTAAAGACCTTCGGTGACAAGAAAATCATCATAATAATCAAAGCTTATGTCAACATCATTTGTGTTGCCCATAATGTCGCCAATACCCTTAAGCTTTATTTCGTTCATTCTTTCAAGCTCGTCCTCAAATGTGATAACCACACTCATATAGTCCGCTAAAAGCTCGGCGGCAATAATTGTTTTGTCACAGCTTATACTTTCTATATTAATAAACTGATTAAAGGTTACTTCCACACTTTTTTGTGTCAGCGGTGTAACATAAACAGCCTCGACTTCTTTCTTTTTCCTGCCGAAATGAAGAATCTTCGTCTCATAAGGAGCGAGTGTCACATTAATTGTGTCGCCGTAGCTGTAAGAATCGCCTAAAGCGTCACCTTTATAAGGAAGTATCTGAGTCAGAGAAGCGAAAATAAGCTCTTTAGTCGCACCGATAGTCTCATTAAGGCAAAGAGTATAATTTTGACTTTGCTCACTGCTGTTACGAAGGGCAACGATACCCTCGAACCTATCGAAACACCCGAAACCGTAAACCTGACCCTTTGATGGTCTGCCACCGAAAATAACAGACTTGGATAATATATCAATATTATCCTCAATAAAGCGCATAACGCTGTAATTAATCCTCCACTTAGCTTCGTTCATCATATTAAAGCTATAGTAAAGCTCCCAGAAGGCAGTACCACGCATAGCCATTGTGAAAAGATAATCTCTAAATTCCTCGTCGCTCATGTTTACCTTAGCTTCGTTGCCGTAAACAGGGTCGTGATTGTAAAGTGCCCTTTGCGGGAACTGGAATTGTCTATCCTTATAAAACTCAAAATATCTTTCGTCTCGATAGGATAACATTCTGTCCTTGTCGGAAACCACACCTTTTTTACCCTCAAAGCCAACATCGGTACTCGTTTGAATCCACACCGAATTGGAATATTGCAAAAGCCATGGGCTTGGCATTACATAGCTTGTCACATTGAGCCAGTAGTTATTGCCACCATTTTCATAAAGCTTATTGAAAATAGCTATCCATTTTTCCCACAAATCGGTGTAAAAATACATATGTCTATATCCCCCGGTCATGTGGGCGTGGTGTCTGCTTTTACATGGCTTTTGAGCGAAGCCGTCAAGCTTCCAATAGTTAAGATTAAACTTTTCCTGACAGGAAAGCATAAACTCCGACAGCTTGGCAAGGTACTTATCGCCGGCAACACAAACATCCATAGCCTGATTGTTAACATAACCGTTGCCGCCTTGCTGAATTCGCTTAGCAAATTTAATGGTATCCTTTGTGTAACCGCCTCTCGGACCTAACCAAAGGCCAAACTGCGAGCCGAGGTTTTCCGCCAGAGCCGTAAAGGGATAAAGCTCATCGGGGAATTTCTCGTTAAAGCACCAAAAATCCTTAGAATAATCGTTCCAACCATCGTCAGCAACATAGCTGTCAAGCGGTCTTTCGCCGGTTTTTGTCATTGCCTTTTCAATTTCAAGGAATGAAGTATAAATATTCTCCCTTGTTATATTGAGCATATGGTCGTACCATGAATTGTATTGTCTTCTGAGCCTTATAGGTTTAGAAATCGACTTAATATAGGCGAAAAACGCTTTTTGTACCTGCTCAAAAATATCACCGTCGGCAGCTCCTATTACACTGCTGTAGCTGACAAAAGTTTTCTCCTTTAGAGTTTGGCAAATATCTTTACCGCTATAGCAATTAATCGATGTGGTAAAATCGCTAATTTTATTTAGCGCCGCCGGAAACTCACTGCCCATAAACAAGCTATCAATATAAATAGGCTGACCCATTTCGAGCATATAGCCCGGTACATGAGAATTGGGCTGATCGGGTATGCACCAGCATTTAACGGCAGGGTCAAACCTCATTGATTCAAGATTAATGAAGTCGAGAATAATCGGCTTTTCGCCTAACTTTTCCCCTTTAATTTCAAGATGTTTTCTTAAAATTCCCTGATAAATAGGCACATGGTAAACCAAAGAGATTTTAATCTTGCTATCTTTGACTTTTGTTGTCTTAAATATTATTGTATAGATTTTTGCCGACGCAGTCTCTTTTTGAGTTGTCGTTTCAATTTTTAGCTCAGATGCTTTTACGGTACTGCTGCCGAAAAAGGAGCTTTTAAAGTTTATAATAAACTCTTCGCTACCATCAAGAGCTTCAACTGTTTTTCCGCTTTGCTTATTCAGAATGCTCCACGAAACAATTCTGTCACCATTTATAATTAAAGACTTTCTTATATAATCGTTTTCAATTATTAAGGTGTCCTTTTTCATTATTTAACCTCCACAGGTTTCAAAACAACACTGTCTATCCAGCTCATAACATTACTGCATACCTTATCAAAGCAAGCACTTTCGTTTAAGATTTCGTGACGAGCGTCGGGATAAAGTATCTTTTTAACATTTGTTTTGCCTTTGCTTGCCAGCATATCACAAACCTGATTGATACCCTTTGAATATCCGCCAACAGGATCCATTGCACCTGAAATTACAAGCACGGGAAGCTCCTTTGAAAGACCTGAGAACCACTCGTCAGATGAAACATACTTAAGAATTGAAAATAAATCACTATAACCCGGTGCAGTGAAAAGAAAGCCGCAATATTTGTCAGCAATATACTTATCAACCTCAAAGTTATCTCTTGAAAGCCAATCAAATGGTGTTCTGCCCTCAAATTTTGAGTTATATGTACCAAAGCCCATCTTATCTATAACCTTACTTCTATAGTGGTCACCCTTGAGCTTTGCAACAAGCTTTGCAACGGCAATGCCTGCCCCTGCTGCCGGATTAGGACCTGATGTACCGCAATAAACAGCACCGTCTATTTCGGCAGAGTACTTAAAGGAATAGGCTCTGGCAACAAAAGAACCCATTGAATGACCGAAAAAGATATAGGGCTTGCCGGGATTCTCTTTCTTTGCGATTTTTGTCAGCTCGTGGCAGTCCTCAACAAAATTCTTCCAGCCATCCTTTGCACCAAAGTAGCCAAGCTCACTATCATTTTTGACACTCTTGCCATGACCGAGGTGGTCATTAATATAAAGGGCGATTCCGTTAGAAGTGAGGGTATCGGCAAACTTTTCATATCTTTCAAGATGCTCAGCCATACCGTGAGCCACCTGTATAACAGCCTTGACCTCACCGCTTTCAGGCAAATAGGAAGCGCAATGAATATCAGCAAGACCCGACACTGACGGGAATGTAAATTCTTTCTTTAAAAATGACATATTATCTCCTCCGATAAAATATATTTATACAAGCTTAATTATAGCACATGCAGGAAAATATTTCATTAATTTTGACAAATTAGCCTTATGTCAAATTAAACAAAAAACCGTCAGCTTTTTTGCCAAACTCAAAGTAAAAAGCGGTGAAAAAGGAGTTAAATCCTTTTATTTGGACTAATTTTGTAAAATAAACGAACATTTGTCTTGACAAATAGGTTTTAGCGTGTATAATTAAAGCATAGACAAGAACGAATGTTCGATTAGGAGGCAAACACAATGATTACATTATTTTCAAGCTTTACAACAATATTTTTCTTCCTCGTTGCCCTTATTGCTGTGGGCATTATATTTGAGAAACAATTTATAGCTTTGGAAGATAAGCTTGATGCATGGTTTGCTTCAAAGCGCAAGATAAACAAAAAATCAGCTCAGACTGTAGCCGTAAATAAAAACTCCGTTAAAGTTAAAGCCTACAGACCTGCATCTGAAAAAGAAAATAAAAATCATGGCTTTGCGGCTTAATTCAGTCAACAGGCCTAATTGCTTGACTTTTACAGGCTTTTCATATAGAATAAACCTTATAGAATGTTAAAAGTCAGGAGGTTATATCCAATGACTGAAAGTAAGAATTATTGTATGGGTTGTATGAAGGAATTGCCAAGTGGCGCAACTGTCTGCCCGGAGTGTTCATACAATGCTCTGTCACCTCAAAGAGAGCCTTTTCTTCAAAAGGAAACCCTTATATCAGACAGGTACCTTGTGGGCAAGGTTGAATATTTTTCATCCGATTCCATTACTTACATAGGTCGTGACATACAAACTGATACCGTTGTGACAATAACCGAGTTTTATCCCGAAAAAGTTGTCACACGATTGCCGTCATCAACTGAGGTAGCAATTAAAATAGGTTATGAGGAAGTCTTCAGAGCCTCTCTTCAAAGCTTTCTCGATTTATGGAACGAGCTTAAAGAGTTTAGCCGTGTTATCTGCCTTCCCAGCGTGACAGATGTGCTTGTGTTTAACGGTACCGCATATGCTGTTGCAAAATATAAGGATTGCATAACACTTGAATCCTATTTCAGTGAAAAGCCTCCTCTAACACCTAAAAAAGCTCTCGCTTCATTAAAGCCTGTTATGGCCGCTTTGAGAAAGCTTAACAGTGTTGGAATTATTCACGGCAGCGTTTCGCCTAAAAGCGTTTGCGTCGGCGCAGATGGCAAGCTTCACCTTACACGCTTTGCGATAAGGCAGTGCTACAGCTCTGTCAGCGAGTTAAGAACCAAGCCATGTTCCGGCTTCACCGCTTTTGAGCTTTATGGTGATGCACCTGAGCTGAGCGAACAAAGTGATGTCTACTCTATGACTGCGCTTTTATATTATGCTATTACCGGCAAAGTTCCCGACGACTCAACCAAAAGAGCAATTAAAGATGAAATGGTGCTCCCCTCTCCCGTAGCTGAAAAGCTGACGAAAGATGAAATTACCGCCATTGTTAAAGGCATGTCAGTTCACCAAAGCAACAGACTTGCTTCTTTAAATGAGCTTATGGATTTGCTATATGCTAAAACCGATACCGGCGCATCTACAGCCGCACCGCAAAAAAGCGTTAAGGCGGTGTACCCTGCCGAAAAACCGGCACAGAAATCAAAACGAGTGGCAAGTACGCCTATAAAAGAGGAAAAGAAGCCTTCAAAATCAGGGAACACTGAGCTTATGCCACTTATGATTAAAACCTTTGCGGCTGCTTTTGTTTCGATTTGTCTTATATTTACTTTGCTATACACTACGGTTCTTTATAAAAGCTTTGAGGTTCCTCTTTTGGACACTTTGTTTTCATGGGCAACATTTTTACCTATGAATAAAGACGACAGCGAAGATGTTTTCGGTGAAGACAACATAACAACCACAACTAATTCTTCCATCGATCAAGGTCGTTCTTATGTTACAGTACCCGATTTTAAAGTACACACATATGACAGAATCAAAAGTAACGAAATCTTCAATCGTAACTTTGTTATTAAATATGTTATGCAGCCCAGTAAGACCTACGACAAAAACTCTGTTATCTCTCAAAGTTTAACTCCGGGTGAAAGCGTTCTCAGTGGCAGTGAAATTACACTTGTTATCAGCGAAGGAATCGCACAAATTGAGTTGCCCGATGTTATAGGCATGCCCTATCAGGCTGCAAAAGAAAAGCTTGAGCATGAAGGCTTTGTTGTTAAAAAGGAGCTTATTAAAAATAACGGAAACGAAACTTCTGATGAGGTTTACCTTATGAGCAAGGTTGCCGGTCTTGAATTTGACGAAGGCACTGAGATAGTTCTCACTGTTTGGGATAAGGTTGAGGTTACAACCTCTTCACAAACTACAACAAAAAATGAGACAACCACTAAGAAAGTTACAACAACAAAATCATCAGATTAATCATCAAAAAATTTTTTTAGATTTTTTTGAAAAAACTATTGACTTTCTCAAGTGAATGTTATATAATAACTAAGCACTTGAGAGAGTGATATATCGCGGGGTGGAGCAGTCTGGTAGCTCGTCGGGCTCATAACCCGGAGGTTGCAGGTTCAAGTCCTGCCTCCGCAACCAGCTGAAAACCCTTGAAGCATAAGGCTTCAAGGGTTTTTTCTTTTTCTCTTTTTTTCACGCCTGAGGGCTGTTTGGTGTTTATTTGGTGTTTATTTTGGTGTTTATTGCAATTTTTATTAATTTCAGACCGTTTCCGTTTTATGGGTGCGGTCTTTTCTTATGCTCTTGCAACTCTATTTTTTTGCATTAAAATATCTTCAATCACTTCTGCCGCAGCTTCATCGGCTGATTTTATAGCATGAGCATATATCTTAGTAGTTGTACTTGCATTGGTATGTCCTAATCTATGTGCTACTGTTGTAAGCGGTACACCTGCTGCAATTTGTAATGTAGCATTTGTGTGTCTTAGTCCATGTATACTAATTTCCCCTAAATCTTTATGTTTGTTTCTAAAAATTCTAAATTTAGATGTAAGAAATGTGGGATTTAGTGAGTTGCCTTCCACCGCTGTAAAAATCTTATTTGAATTTTGCCACCTATCACCCATTTTTAGCCTTTGTATAGTTTGAGCTGTTCGCTGTTCATTAAGCAGGTCTATAACTCCCTGTGTAACCTTAATGGCACGATTTGAACCTGCTGTTTTAGTCTCATCTTCAAATATTCCTTTATCAGATAAGTATAGACTACTTCGGCACACCTGTATTACTTTGTTGTCAAAATCAATATCAGACCATTCTAAACCGAGCAATTCACCACGCCTTAAACCTGTAAACATAAGCATTTCAACCATTACTCTAAATTGTGTGTCTTCTTCTTGCAAGTATTCAATCATTTTAGTTGCCTGTACTTCATCAAGATATTTAGGTTCAGGCTTTCCTTTTTTAGGTGGTTTAACTCTATCGCAAGGATTAGAAAAGATAACTTGCCACTGTACCGCCGTTGCAAGAATAGAAGATATTAAGCCATGGTGATGATGTATAGT
>CAYWKY010000074.1:0-8738 GCA_964458915.1 uncultured Faecalibacterium sp. | reverse complement strand
TTTGACATTATTTGGTTTCTAATTTCATCAAATTCATCAAAAGATGAAACAAAAATAGAGTTCGACAAATCACATTTATAAGTCAATGAATTGAAAAATAGATTTTCGTATAAAACATTAATTTGTAAGTCTTTAAATTTTTCAATTAATTCTTCGTCGCTTAAATCGCCTCTATAACACAAAAAGTCATAACAATCTTCTGACACTTTTAATTCAAAAGCACCCAAATTTGTTTCAAATGCTATGGGTCTTTTAAACATTACATAATCAGCTGTAGTCATATCTGTTATATAACCGTCATTCACTGATATATTAAATGGGCTATAATTCTTTACTGTGTAATGAACCAAAATATGGCAATAATCCTCATAGGATTCTGACGGAAAATTATTTGTGTCATAAAAAATCTGATAAGAACCATTGTTGGTATTTCGATTTATATAATCTTTGGTTGCATTAAATTGTTCTGAATTTCTTATAGGTTCGAGTCTAATATATGTATCTACAATATCAAAAGATCTGTAAAAAACGAAGTAGCATGCAGTTATTAGAAGTGCCAAACATATAATTGTAGTTATTGATATTAATAGCTTCTTTGTATTCATATAAAAACACCACCTTTATTTCTTACAATTAACTAAAACTCATACTGTATATATTAGTTGTTCCATAGTTATTATAGCACCAACTCAGAAATGTTTGGATATCTTCATTTTTCCTGTTTTCGCTATGAGAACTATACCAAACATAATTGTAGCCATCAGTTCTTTGTGTAACTGCTGTTATAATTATAGAATGCTTTCCCTCTAATTGCCAAACTTGTCCGACCGTGTCGTTTTTACGAAGTTTGTATTCATAATTAGTATTAACATTAGCTGTCGTATTAGGTGTACCACCACTTAATTTGCCATATAATGTATTTGAGCCTCGTGCAGCACGTCCAATTTGAAAACTCCTAAAATTATCAACAACTGCCCATGTCTTTGAATATGCCCAATATGTACTGCCACTTGATTTTGTCTTTTTTACCATATACCATGCATTTGGATTGTCTTCACATATCCAATCTCTGAAAAGAGGCGTATCAGTAAAGCTCGTATTTATATAGGAGTACACACCACCAACAGCTATTGCTTGGGAAACAAAGTTTGTACAATCATTATCAAGAGTTTTGAATTGGCTTGAATTCGGGTTTTCAGCGTATTGTAATGCGTATGACACTGCATTTGCAGGTTTATAATCAGCATATGACGATGCTCTTGTTAATGCATTAGTAGAATAAAAAGTTACTCCGTCTGGATAAATTATTGTGTCACTTGATTCAGAACTTTTTTCTAACGAATCATCGATATACACCTTGGCCTCTTCAAGGCTAAAGTTTTTTTCTTTTTCAGGTGCTATACCTGTTGTCTCAACACTCTGTCCTGAATTCTGAATTGCTAATCCATAATTATTCTCATCTCCGATTGGCATAGCCATTGAAGTTAATAAAAGAGACGGAAAAATTGATATTATGGAAAATGTCATAATAATCGTCAATAATACAGCTATTATTTTTTTTCATAAGATTTTCCTCCAATTTTAGTTTTTATTTTAATCAGACTGCCCAATGAAAATAATTTTCTTTCTCATCCTTTTCTTTTACTACTTAGCAATCCGGTCATTTGTGTATTTTCCAATTAAGCATTATTCTTTTTGCTTTTATTATATTACAACCATTAGTTGTTGTCAAGTAATAACTATTAGGTTTTTTACTAAACTACTAATAGTTGTTATAATAATGTCAAAGAGGTGATATTATGGTTAAAAACTTAAAAAAGCTAAGACTTGAAAAGGGTATCAGCCAACAACAGCTTGCAGAAATAATCGGAGTAACCCAGCAGTCCATATATAAATATGAAGCATCAAATGTCGAGCCTGATTTATTTATACTCACTTCTCTTGCCGACTATTTTTCAACCTCTGTTGACTATCTTATTGTATATAGTGACATAAGACATAAAATCGAACCTGTTACGCCCTATGACCTTAACCACGATGAAGCATCTTTAATAGATCAATATCGTCAACTTAACAAAGCAGAAAAAGACAGCCTTCATATTATTGCAAAAAACTATATAGCAAAAAACTGACTTCACACTTAAAAGTGTTAGAAGCCAGTTTTTTATATCACATCTTAGTTTTTTCTAAAGAAGTATCACACTTCTTTTTCTTTCTGTGTCCAATATCTACCCATAAAATCATAATGAACCCAATAATACCAATAGCACTCACTACCATGCCTATTTTTATCCCCGGCACTGTATATCGCATTTCAATCTCGTGGTCACCTTTTATTATTTCGGCCGAAGTCAAATATCCTGCTGCTTTTTGGACCTCGACTTTTTCGCCGTCAATAAAAATTTTCCATCCGCCGTCATAGGGTAATGTGGTAAGAAGCACTCCGTCTTTATCACAGCTGATAGTACCCTTAATAACATCAGTGTCAAAATAGGTCAAGCTTATGCTGTTGTCTTGAAGCTCCTTTACTTGTGTGTCAAAGTCGGCTTCACTTAATGCGATACTGTTCCAAAGTGCCTGCTGAGCTTTTTTGCCTTTTTCATATTTCTTCAGATCTAAGGAAACTACAGCCTTATTTGAGAGGTAGGCAATAGGCAGTGCATTTTTATTTTCGGTTATAGTGTCTCCCTCTTTATTGAGAATGTATTTCACACCGAAAAGACAGTTTGTGATTTTCGAGCCGTTATAGTGTGTGCTTACATTCTTTGCGTACCTTTCCATGCCAAGGCATTGAAAAAATTCATATGCGTCTGCGGACATTGTGGAGGAATAATAGGAAATACCATTATAAGAATACTGCTGAGGATAGTTGTTTTTCTTTTCATCAGTCCATTCCAATCTTGCAAAAATTTCTTCATCGTCGCTTGACACAAATTCCGCCATAGTGTTTTCGTACCTTTGAAGAGAGTTTACTCTTGATGCCCACACCTGAGACAGCATATGATATATTCCGTTTGTACACGCGCCTAAGATAATCACAATCGACAAGAAAGTCGCCGCCCCTTTTTTAAAGCTGAGGCTGTCAACCCCTTGAGCTGTAATAGCCAAAATAAGGAAAATGACAAGAAAGCTCTGCCTTGCAGGAAGCTGATTTGGAAAGTGAAAACCGTGCCACAAGAACTCACCTAAATTAGTACACATAGAAACGAACATAAAGGTGAGAAAAACAAAATAAAGTAGCTTTTCTCTTTTAGTAGTTTTTGCGAAGAGAAAATAAAACAAAACTAAAACCAAAGCTATTACAGTGCAATAAAGGTTAGGCTCACCGTATTCCAATGAGGTGTCTTGAAACGGTAAAAATCTCATCAGCAGCTTTAAAAGGCTATATTTCACCTCAATTTTTCCGTTAAAACCAATTTCACTTGCCAATGTAAGCTGCAATGCCTTTGCCACAGGTATAAGGCTGAGAGCCGACATTGCACCGGCTGTTAAAGAGCCGAAGCCGAAACGAAGACATGAGTTAAAATTATCTTTAATCGGTCGTTTCTCTTTTAAAACAGTGAAAATAAAATATAGCACACTGAATATGCACACCATGAAGCTTAAATAAAAGCATGACCAAATGCTTAAAAACAAAGCTACAACATAAAGCCATAAGCTTTTCTTTTCAACAAGCTTCTCTATGCCGAGAATAACTAAGGGCAACAGCACTATTACATCAGTCCACATAAACTGATTAATAAAGGCTGTCATATATCCGCTTAATGCCCAAGCCACAGACAAAGCAACAGAAAAATAGGCATGTTTATTTTCATAGCTTTTTTCATACTTTTTTGAAAACCATAAGCAGAAAAACAGACCCGCAAAACCCACCTTAGCCATAATAAGAAAGTGAATCATATTAATTTGCATACTGTGGGGTACCAAATAAACCAAAAGCCACAAGGGGCTGTTAGTATAATAAGCGCTTTGCGCCCATAAATTAAAGCCTAATGCCCCATGAAAGGAATAGAATATCTCACCCTTTGAAATTGCATCGTCCATATTCATCAGCATAGGATAATACTGTGAAAAGCCGTCCATGGAGCAAAGCGTTCTGTCGCCAAAGGGCGCAATTCCCCTAACAATATAGCTCACAAGCATAATAAAGCACGCAATAGCAAAAGAATAAACAAGGCTACAGTATTTCACCTTTTTGTTTTCACTGAGTTTTCTCATATTACACCTTTACTTCTCGTCAGGTCGAGTAATAGTTTTTAAATAATCGTTACACTTCTTTTCGCCCTCAAGAACAAGGGCATTTGTTCTTTCAAAAGAGGCTTTCGCCATTGCTAAGCCGTCACCGGTTTTGTTAAGACCTAATTCTTTCACATTCTCGCTTAAATTGCCCTGAAGCGGAACAATGGAATGTATCTTTTTGCCATTTTCGCTATAAAGATGTACCCATGTGGGAATTGCATCTACTTGCTCAAATATAACAGTACCGTCACTGTATTTTGAAAATGTCATCTCAAAAATAAGTCCGTCTTCTGTGTGACCTGTTTTGAGTCCCATATAGTTTCGTCTTTGATTTGAAACAAAGTTGCCAAGAGAATAAACGCAAACTGTTTTATGCTTGCCGTCCTTAGATGTTAAAAGGTCTATTGGCTGCACAACATGTGGATGTCCTCCGATAATAACATCAACGCCCATATCACAAAGAGCCTGAGCAATTTCCTTTTGCTTAGCGTTTTGAGTGAGCTGATATTCTTCGCCCCAGTGGATATAAACCACCGTTATCTCTGCACCCTGCTTTTTCATTTGTGAAAGGCTACTTTCAAGCTCCTTATAAAAGCTGTCAAGACCGGCCGGATTAAAGGAGTTAACCAGTCCGGCAGTAGCAGTGTCAACTAAAAGTCCGTTAAGAGCCTTTCTGCCCTGAGTTGTCGGAGTTTCATATGTGTAGCAGGCAAAACCGAATTTGATTCCCTTAATATTTTTAACTAAATACTGCTTTTCGTCCTCGCTTTTCCTTGTTCCTGTGTGGTCAAGTCCTGCCTTATCTATAATATCAAGGGTTCTTTTAAGTCCTTCGCCATTTGTGTCATAGCAATGATTATTTGCTGTTAAAAGACAGTCTGTTCCGGCATTTTTAAGGGAAGTGACAATGGAATCGGGAGAATTAAATCTGGGGAATCCGCTATAGCTTCTACCCTCAGTACCGCCTAAGGTAGTTTCAAGGTTAGCCACAAAATAATCACAGTCCTCCATTAGGCTTTCGCTATATGTGAAAATATGACTAAAATCGTAGCTGCCATCGCTGCTTTTAGCGTTTTGATAAATCGGTATATGTATAAGCACATCACCCGCTGAGCGAATAGTGACAGTTGACTCAATTTTCGGTATTGGTGGCTGCGTAGTAGTCGGAGCAGTTGTTGTCGTCGGTTCCGATGTGGTGGTACTCGCTGTAAAATCCAAGGAAAAAGGCAAGCTATCCTCAACAGCAAAATAGGCGAAAATAGCAACGAGTATAACTACGAGACAGCCGATAATCACACGGGCTGTTTTGCTTCTTTTATTTTTCATTCTTTATTTACCTCTTAAACTAAAATTCACCTTAGAGTGTACCACTAAATAAGATAAAATACAATCCTGTTTTATTTAGAAATCTTTAAGTTTTTCTGAAAAAACAACGGTACCTTTGATTTTAGTGTCAAAAGTACCGCCAAAGCTATTATTTTTTATTTTTCAACTAACATACCATGGTATCTGCCCATCCAATAGGGAAGAGTGTAAGTTGTTGAGCCTTCGATTTTGTTCGGGTTGCTGCCCTGAAGTGAATATGATGAGCCGTTAAACTTATGAAGCTCTCTTTCATCTGCCGCAGCTACTTTATAGTCAAGCTTGCCTAATGAGAATACCATACCGATAATCTTCAGAACCTTATTGTCGCTGTTCCAGAAAAGAGGTACATAACCGTTAAGGTCAAAGCTGAGTGCATGAGTTCCACCGATACCTACATCTTCAAGGTTAAACTCTGCAACGTCGTCTCTGTTCTTGTTTGATGCGCTGTAACGTCTGAGATCAATGGGATGACGTGAAAGCTGCCATGCTGCAACCTCAACAAGGCTGTTGCCATATGCGTCTTTCTTTTCCTCGTTGGGATAAGCGAGCTGATATACATAGTACCACAAGGGGTTTTCGCTGTAGCTCATTGAGTACCACCAATCATCTATAGCCTCTCTATAGTATTTGAGAAGCTCTTCGTCGTCCTCCATTTGGAAAAGAAGATAGAAGCCAAGCATAGCCATTTCTTCATCAGAGTAGTTGAGAATCATGCGGTAAATAGTCTTGAAAAGCTCAGTGTTTACAAGGGGTCTTAAAATAAGGCCGAGAATTTCTGAAACATCGTTAGCGTACTCAAGAATTGACATATTATATCTTTCAAGCTCCTGAGTCATAATGTCAGCGTATTCATACTGCTCATCGAGAGCTGCCATTCTGTATTCATCTTCCCACTTCTGATCGCCTGTTACATAGGAAGCAACCTTAAATGCGCTCAAAAGAACGAGAGCGTTAAGCGGTGCGCCACCGAGAACCTGACCGTTGTGGAAATATGTTCTTGAGAATTTACCCCAAGTTGTGGGCTGACCTGAACCGTCAACAAGGCAGTAGCTGTTGTCAACAAGATGCTGAGCGAACTTAGCCATTGTGTTTGAAATCAAAGCTTTGATTTCGGGATCTTCAGGTCCGAGAATATCATAAGCTAATTTGTAAATGAAAAGGTGACCGATAATTTCATCTGAGCTTGTGTCGCCCTTATAGAAAATGTCATCAACATCATATCCGGCACCGATAAGGTCATTCCAAAGTCTTTCGGGTACTTCGCCACTTGCGTCAACCTTAAGACCTCTTAAGTTTTCGCCGTGAAGCAGGAAATCGCTGCCGTCACTGTTTGTCTTTGTTGAAATACCTGTTGCAGTACCGTCACCGTTATGTGTCCAATAAGCGAAACCGCCGAAATCGTCGTTTTCATCTTTAAATGAATATGTTCTTGCCCAGAAGCCCTCTAAAAGTCTTGTTCTCTTAGCGTACTGAGTGTCGCTGTTTTCTGCAAGTGCAGGGTTAGACCATGAGCTGCTGTCGTTTAAAGCAAGGTTGTCTCTATCCTGAACATATGATGTAATGCCAAAGCGCATATATTTTGCCTGCATTTTGTCAAAGCATGTTGCCGGGCTTTCAAAGGGAATATTCTGTGAATAGTCACCGCCCTTAATAAGAGCCTCGCTTGTGTAATATTTACCTGTTTGAAGATCACTTACTGAGCCGTTTCTTTGAGCACGAACATAGCTTTCAACAGTACCCTCACGCATTGAAATGTATGTAAGTAAAAGAACTGCTTCAGTGGAAAGAGTTGCTGTTTTTCTTGCAGCTTCAATTTCTTCACTTGTAGCTGTAGGATCATTTTTGAGAACTGCGTAGCGCATAAGCTCGCCTGCGCCGTACATTGCTGTCCAAAGGCCGTCGTTATCTGATTCCTCAGGTACCCATTTGCCGTCAATAAGGAAAGCGTTTGAAACCATACCTCTTCTTGCAACAAGGTCTTGAGTTGTCTGGCTCATTTGAGCAGCCTTATCAGTACCGCTAAGCTCCACCATTTCGATGTGGCTGTAACCGTCAGCCATAACAGTCCAAATGCCGTTTTTACCGTCGGCAAAAATTGCAAGAACCTTACCTGTTGTTGTGTCATCGCTATAGAAATATCTGTCGCCCATAAAGCGCTGCTCAACGTCTCTTGAATTTGAAGCGTTTTTGTCTACACGAAGAACACCGTATGCAGTGATGCTCCACTGTGCGCCATCAGCTGTTACTGCTGTTTGAGCCTTAGCATAGCTGTCCTTGTCTGTTACAGCGGCGGGAACATTCTTGTCACCGATTTCATATCTTGTAACTACCTTTTGAAGCACGTCATTTTCTTTCACAGCTCCAAGAGAATAGTCAACCTTTGCTGTTGACTGATTAAACTTAGTTGACTCTTTAACAACCTTAAGGGTTACAGAGTCAGTGCAGCCGTCAGGATTTTGAGCTGTAATAACTGCCTCGCCCTCTTTAAGAGCTGTTACACGGCCAAAGGCATCAACACTTGCCACATCCTCCGGCTTAGCCGACCATGAAACAAAGTTTGTTGTGCCATCTGTTGCTAAATCTACTGTTCTGCTGTCACCAATTGTCATTTCCCAATTTTCGGGGACAATAAGTCTTAAAACCGCAACATCATCCTTTTTGATGAAGGTTGCGCCTGCGGGCATTGCCACGCTGAAAATCATAACCATGCTTAAAAGCAAAGCTAACATTTTCTTCATTTTTTACCACTCCTAACTTGATTTTGGTGAACTGAAAATTTAGTTTTCATTCCAATATATGATAACATTCCGTAATATTTCAGTCAAGATTTATTCACTTATGTTTTAAAATTATTTATATTTTCATCGGTTTTTTGTCTGTTTTAACAAAAAGAAAGACTAAATGCGATAAAGAAGTTAGCGATTCGGATTCGTAGGTATAAAAATTCCCCTTTTAAATATATTTAAGCGGTATTATTGAAGCTTGCAAGAGGGAAATAGCGGAGCTGAATTTACTGCGTGGAACGGGGAAGCGGGAGGCGGCTCCACTAAAATCGCTTCGCGATTTTAGGCGGTGCGGCCGCACCGCCACGCCACCTTCGGTGGCTGTGGAGCCGCCGAGCCTCCCAATTCCAC
>CAYWKY010000073.1:0-8931 GCA_964458915.1 uncultured Faecalibacterium sp. | reverse complement strand
ACTCGGCAGGGGTACCTTAACCCAAACAGATTTTGTCGGCTGAACCTTTTCATTTTCAAGTTCAACAGAAATATCAAACAGTTGTAATCTTGAACAAGAGGTTTCTTGAACTGCTATGTTATAGGTTTCGCCCGATACAACCTCCTGAGCTTTTATTTCAACATCACCCTTAAAGCTGTCTTCGGAGTAAATAAGGGATATACCTGTTTTTTCGTCCTTCGTTTCAGTTGATGGGAGCTTGTCAACGCTCTTTGTTTCTCTTTTTCCGCAAAGAGTGCAGCTTCTTGTCATTTCGCCGTTTTCAAGAACTGTTGCTTTTTTGCTTTCTGTCCAATCGGAAAAAACATGTGTTAGCTTTGGTATCGTTCTTGTTTCGCCCTTACTGCAATAAGAACATTCTCTTATTTCAGTACCCTCACTATTGCAAGTTGGCGCTTTCAATATTTCCCAATCATAAAAGCTGTGATCTGTTTTTGGTATACTTCTGGTTTCTTCCTTACCGCAAACAGAACATTTTCTCATTTCTGTGCCGATTCTCGTACAGGTAGCTGTTGTTTCATCTGATATTACATTCCAAGCACCAAAACTATGATCTTTAAGAGGAAACTCCTTATAGTTTGCCTGCGCTGAACAGCCGGAGCAAATATCCCTTTCATAGCCCTTTACTGCGCAAGTTGCGCTAACTGTAATGTGCTTCCATTGATGTGTATGTACACCCAATGAAATAAACTCTATACCATTATCATTCGCATAGGTTTCAGCTGCTGAGTTAGTGTAGCCCTTAATTTTGAATGAGGAAAGCTTTTTAACATCGTCCTCTGCTTCATTTAGTTCATATCCGAAAGCATACTCACCAATTGTATTCACGCTCATAGGAATAGTTATCTCTTCAAGATTTAAACAATCAAAGAATGCAAACTGACCTATAATTTCCACACTGCTTGGAATTGTTACACTGCTGAGCTTTGTGCATTGTTCAAAGACACCATAATCCAACTTCTTGACACCATAAGGAATGTTAATGCTTACAAGTTCCTTACAGTAATCAAATGCACATTCGTCAATATCTTCTACTGTGTTTGGAATCAAAAAGCTTGAACCACATAAAGTGGCAGGACACTTTATAAGTGTTTTCATATCAGCAGAATATAAAACGCCTTCGGCGCTTAAAAAGTTTTTGTTGTTCTTGTCAACTGTAATATATTCTAATGACTCACATTCATTAAATACACCTTGTCCGATAATTTCAACGCTTGCAGGAATGAAAACCTCCTTAAGGCTTTCGCAATCTAAAAATGCACCATAACCAATGTTTTTAACGTTACTTGGAATCGTTAAACTTTTTATGTTGCAACCGGCAAATGCACCCAATTTAATTTCTGTTAATGTGTCGGGAAGATTTAAGCTTTCAACATCAAAGCATCCGGCAAAAGCAAGACTTCCTATTGTTGTTATACCTTTACCAACGATAACTTTTTTCACATTATCTTTTTCCCATGTTGAATTTCCGTTTTTATCGTACATTGCGCCACTACCGCTAAGTGTCAAAGTACCGGCACTGTCAAGTGTCCATGTGATATTATCGCCGCATTTTCCACTTTTAACTACACTCGCTGCGTTGGCAAATGAGCCTATAGCCATAGTTGTCAAGCATAAAACAACAGCCAACAATGTGCATAAAAATTTTTTTGTCTTTCTCATTGTTTTTGCCTCCTGATTTTAACCAAGTATGAAGCACTCATCAACTCCTGCTTCATTAAACCGTAACAATTATTTTAAAATATCTCAAAGCTAAAAGCAAGATGTAACCTCACTTTTAAAAAAATAATAAAGTCAGGTTACATTGCCAAAACATTTTAAAAATGATATAATCGTGGGAGTTTGCTTTACAAGGAGTTATTAAATGAAAGAATTATTGCTAAAAATACTCAAAGAAAATAACATAAATCACAGTCAGTTCGCAAGAGATCTAGATATTTCAAGAGCATATGTGGTTTCCATGCTAAAGGGAACTAAGCCTCTCACCGAAAAAATTTATAATAGACTTATCACCCTCAACTATATTTCGGGAAAAGATAAGGAAGATATATCAAATGAATACTTTAAGGTTAAACACAGCGCAAAAACTCTTGAGCTTATAAAATGCTTCCTCGATTTGGGCAAAGACTTCACCTTTGAGCCTGTCTCAAAGGTTACAGCTGAGTTTGCCGCTGATTTAACAGAAAAAGCCGTAACTCTCGATAAAGACGGCATTATAAAAACCGCCTGCTCACTTTTAAACACAGCGCTGCAAGAAAATCTAAGCTTTTGCACCAACTACTCTTTTTGCCTTGAAGAGCTTGACAATGCCCTTTATGCCTATTATAAAAATAAATATAACCCCGACTGTCCTCTTTTTGACCATGTTATTACCTTGCCTGAGGAACTCGACAGAGAATCTATTATATCCTATTGGAAATGTCTTAAATGGGGAAGCCTGAGAGCTGTTACATCGGTTATCGTCTCGCAACAGCAAAACAATATTATGCCCTATTATATTGCTTGCAAAAACGCAGTGCTTATCTTTTCCGAAGATATGTCTAAAGGTACCGCTTTCATTTCGCCGGAAATTGCTCAGTACTATATTCAGCAGCATATGAAAATATCGGAAACCGCCCATAAAGGCATTACAATAATTCACGATGAGTCCGAGCTGCTCACAGGTCAGGATTTTGTCTCACCTAAATATATTAAATCCTTAAGTACCTATATATGCCCCATGAATGTCCTTGATTACGATATGCTTTATCGTACCACAGCCGAAAACCCTGAGCCGATTAAAGACGCCCTCATAAACGCATATATAAATTATTACGGCCGTACAAAAGCCCTTAATATACTTTATGTCTACTATACAAATGATGCCTTAGAAAACTTTATGAAAACAGGCTTGTTATATAATGTCAGCGAAAAATATCTCCACGAGTTTTCCGTTGAGGACAGAGTCCGGGTACTTAAAAATATTGTTGACAACGGTATGTTCTCTCTAATGAAGTCGGGTACGGCTGATTTCTATAGAGGCTATGATGCCTCAGTAACAGATAAAAGCCTTATAACTCACTTTGCCCTGACCTATCCGGGTCACACAGATTATGAAATATATATGTGCGTGGATAAAAGCAAATATCACGGTGCAGAGGATTTCACCAAAGCCTTGTTTGAATATATCGAAATGGATAATCATATTTGCTCTCGTGAGCAAGCCGGTTTTGTTATCTCTCAGCTTCAAGCTATGGGTGGCATTTACGACAGCACAGCTAACTGATTTTTTAAATTAAACAAAAAGACGAAGGAAACAGATGCTCCTTCGTCTTTATTATTATGGTTTGGTTTTTATCTGTTATATCATGCCTAAACACGAATCGTTGACAAGTACCAATTGTGAGCCTTTTTGTCTGTAAACATCTCCCTTGCCATAGGCTTCATTGTTAAATCATATGTATAAGAGTGGAATTTCATTTGCAGCTTGCCTAAAGCCGGAAAAATAAGGGGAATAAGCTTTCTTGATGAGCCTGCATTCCAAACCTTGAAAGCAAAAAGCATACAATTAAGGAATGGGTCCCAATGGTTAAGGAATTTCAAAAGAGCGTTGCTGACTGAATTGACTTCCCCGCTGTTTAACTCCTCCCACATGGCAATATGCCCATTCATACCATAGGTTGTTTGGGAATAGGCTTCAACATTATAATATATGCCCCAACCGTCATCTCGGCATAAAAGCCCGGCAGACATTCCCTCATGAGCCGGTACAGTATAGTGACCCAAAGTCATTTCCTTATCTGTGAGATTTTCAATATATATCCCAAAGTGACCGAAGGGGTGTCCGTCGTTTCTGATAAAGCAGACATACATTTTAGCCACAGTATCGCTTTGACTTTCCTGCGGCAGTAAAGGAGCAGGCTCAGTGGTCGGCTGTGAGGCACTCGGCTGAGTTGTAGTCGGTTCGCTTGTTGTTGGCTCACTTGTTGTCGGCTGGATTGTTGTTTCCTGTGTGATTTCAACTGCCGGGTCTGTTATATCTGTCGCCATAGCAATTTGCATCGGGCAAAGACAAATAACGATCGCCAGCAAAAGGCTTAAAATTTTCTTCGAGTTTTTCATCATGAACCCCTCCGTTTTTTGCTTGTTCAAAAATAGAACTAAAGCTATTTTATGCCTTTATTTTATACTTGTCAATAGTTTTAAATGAGAAATTCCGAAAAGATATATTTTAGCGGCTCCACAGCCGCCTCAGGCGGCGTGGTGCGGCACAAAGTGTCGCAGCTAAAATTGCGAAGCAATTTTAGTGGAGCCGCGCCCCCCCCCACTTCCACTCACTTGCGGTATTCGTCAGTGACGGAACTTACTCCTTGCTCTTTCTATCTTTAAAGCAGCCACTTTAATTTCACCTTGCAAAGACCAACAAAAAAGCGCAGGGCTTCCCTTGACCTTTCAGCCGAAAGAAACCCTGCTTAGTTTAACCTTTATATCCTATTTTTTTCAAAACTTCCTTGTCGCAGGTGTCTGCAACCTTACCGATTTTCGCCCACAGTGCATCTGCCTTTTCTTTCCATTGGAAGTAGCCCTCAGGTGATTCCGGATATTCGTCATAAAGCTTATTGACTTCATCGCTTTGCACAAGACCTGCCAAAGTCTTCTTTACATTTGATGGCTTTATGTTATGAGTCAAAATTCCCTTAAGTATGCCGGAAATTATTTTAGCAATATCCGCAGGGTTAAGGGCAAGCTCATTCATATTGCCGAGAATTTTCTGGCTGAAAAGAATGTCATTTTTAAACATATATTCAGCCTCTTTATAGCTGTAACCGATAATACCTATAAGTATAGGTCTTAAAGAGTCAAAGGCTTTGCCTTGAACTTGGAAATATCGCTTATTGATTTGCCACATATTTTCTTTGGTCAGGCTCTTGTTTTCTTTAATAAGCTTGGATATTACCTCCACAGCTATTTCAGCTTGATAAAGCGATGAGGTGCAGCCCTCGCCACAAGTAGGTTTAGTTAAAAAGGCTGTGTCACCCATAGCTATAAAGCCGTCCTCTACAAAGGAATAAAGGGTTCTGTGATATGGTGTCATACCCTTTTCCACTTTTTCAACAGTATATTTAGGCCACGGAATATTTTTTCTAACGCTCTTAAAAATTTCTTCGGCATAATCATAGCTATAGTTTGCGCCTATGCCAAGAATTGCGCCGTGTTCGTCTGCGCTTGGTGCAGACCATGATTTATACTGCATAAACGAACCGTGAAGATCAATTGGATTTACGCTGCTGTCGATGTATTTTGCATAGTAAAGGACAACATAAAAAATATCCTCCGGCTTTAACATAAAGTTTTCAACATAGGCTGTGTCGGGGAGCTTTCTTCTTGCCACAGATGGTATGCCTGTGCAATCGGCAACAATTTTTCCCTCGGCAGCTGTTTCGCCCTCATTTGTTATGTACTTTGCGCCAATGATTTTACCCATGTCATCTTTGAGAAAATCCCTGAAAGAAGCGCCGTAAATAATTTTTGCGCCTGCCTTTTCAGCTTGGCGATTCATTTTCATTATATATTCATGCTTGTGCATACCTATAACAGTTTCTTCGCCGTACTTCGGGTAGTTGCCATAAGGTGAAAAGTTTCTGCCTGAGGTGAAGGTGAAGCCGTATTCCTTGTCGCCCGGCTTGGGAATTTCAAGGTCAAAGCGTCGCATTTCTTCCTCGCCCATATGGAAAATGTCATAGTCTCTTGAAACATCCTTGGCCTGTTGCTTTTCTATAACAAGAACGCTGTGACCTTTTTCTGCCATTTTTCTTGCGAACCATGAGCCGGTTGTTGATGCGCCGGCAATAATAACATCATATTTTTCCATTTTTGTCGCTCCTTTATAATATTTTCTCCACTTGCTATCATAACATTATTAAGCCTACCTTTCAAGATATAACTGAAATTTTATTTTTTCTGTTTAAAAAAGTTTTTCATGTCATAATATTTTTCAACTAACCAAAACCGTACCTCATATTTTGGCTGAGATAAAACCAGCTCCATTTCCTTTTCACTTAAAACCTCTTTTAACACTTCTTCTTTTTTGTACGCGCCGGGAAGACACAGTGACGGGAACATAACGCACCACCAATTTTTTCCCTCACCCTTTCCGATAATAACCTTTAAGGCTTTATAATAGCCGGCCGGCATAGTTATATTTTCATAAACCCGTGTGGGGAAATAGCTTGTTGCAAGGCAAAGACTGACATCATAGTCGTAGCCCTCATTATAAACACAGCTTTGAGCAATATCCTGTAAAGTCTCAATTGATGAGCCGATTTTGTTTTGCGCCGAAATAACATCATCACATTCCTCAAAAATATCTTCACCTTGACACAGCAGAGTATCTCTGACCTTAAGCTTTAAGCTTTGATCCTCTTGGGAGTCTGAGTTTGCGATAACGTGAAGTCTGAGAATATCCTCTCTTACCCCCTGACAGGTCTTTTCAAACACAACTGTAGCTCCTATGCAAACAATAAGTGTAACAAAAACAGCAATATCAATAATTTTAAGCTTCATAATATGTAATTTCCTTTCATAGTTTGTTATAAAAAGCTTTGACATAAAAAGAAATGGATATACATAATTTACCTTTAAAGTTTTAGAGCCGACTTGAGAAATACTAATAAATATGATAATATACTAAGGAGAATCGCTTATGGACACATTAGAAAAAATCAAAGAGATTATATCGGATAAAACCGACATCAGACTTGAGCTTTTAAATGAGGAAACCACCTTAGAGGAAACCGGTGCCGACAGCATAGATATAATAGAAATACTTATGGCGCTTGAAGATGAGTTTGATGTAAGCATACCCGACGATGAAGCTCAAAGATTAAAAAATATAGGCGAATTAAAGGATTATATAGACGAAAAACGCTAAAAGCTAAGGAGAGCAAATGAAGTATAAATACATTATGTGGGACTGGAACGGCACTATTCTCGACGATGCCGTAATAAATTTTGAGACGGTGAATGCCCTGCTTTTAAGGCGAGACCTAAAGCCTATGGAAAGCTTAGAGCAGTACCGCCAAATATTCGACTTTCCCGTTATTGATTTTTATAAAATAGCAGGCTTCGATTTAGAAAGAGAAAAGTTTGAGGCTATAGCTAAGGAATATGTTTTGGAATATGAGGAAAGGTTTTATGAGTCGGAAATTTTTGAGGATATTCAAAATTTAATTCGTGATATTAAGTTTGCCGGCGTTATGCAAATGATTCTTTCCGCAACACAGCAAAGTATGTTAGAAAAACAGGTTCGTTTTCACGATATGGATTATTTGTTTACGGATATTCTCGGCGTAAAAGATGTATATGGAAAAAGCAAGGTTGATATTGCCTTGAGATGGATAACAGAAAACAATATTGATGCTGCCGACGTGCTTTTTGTGGGTGACACTACCCATGATTTTCTTGTGGCGGAAAATATAGGCTGCGACTGTGTGCTTATAGCCAGAGGTCATCACTGCTATGAAAAATTAGCCGACACAGGTGCTAAAGTTATTGAGAACGCTCAGCAGCTCAGAGAGTTGGTGTTAAAATGAAAAAGGTTGTAATTGCTCCCGATTCCTTTAAAGGTACATTATCTTCCTTAGAGGTTTGTCAAATTATTGAAAAGACTCTTAGAAACAAATATAAGGATATTGAAATTTTCTCTATTCCCATAGCTGACGGTGGCGAGGGCTTAACCGAGTGCTTCCTTTATGCTTTTCCAAAATCCGAAAAAATTTACTGCCAAGCTGAAAGTCCACTGGGTACAACAAGAGAGGTCTTTTACGGTGTTATCGGCGGTGACACTGCCGTCATAGAAATGGCTCAGGCTTCGGGTATAACAATAGAAAAAGAAAATGACCCTATGAAAGCTTCCACTTTCGGTACAGGGCAAATGATTCGCCACGCTCTTGACAGCGGCATAAGAAAATTTCTTATCGGCATTGGCGGCAGCGCCACAACTGACGCAGGCATTGGCTGTGTCGGTGCTCTTGGCGGAAAATTTCTTGACAAAAACGGCTTTAGTGTTCCTCTTTGCGGTGAGGGTCTTAAAGAAATAGAGAAAATTGACTTATCCGGTCTTGACAAAAGGCTTAAAGACAGCGACATCACTGTGCTTTGCGATGTTAAAAATCCTCTTTACGGCGAAAAGGGAGCCGCTTACATATATGCACCTCAAAAGGGCTCATCAAAAAGTCAGGTCATAGATTTAGATATGGGACTTCGCCTTTTAGGAGAAAAGGCTAAAGAATATTTAGGTGAAGATTATTCTTCCCTTGAAGGTGCCGGTGCAGCCGGAGGTTTAGGCTTCGCTCTTGTGGCTTTTTTAGGCGCAAAGCTAAAAAGGGGCATAGACACTATTCTCGACATAACCGACTTTCAAAACAAAACCGTTGGTGCCGACCTTGTTATAACAGGCGAGGGCAAAATGGACGAGCAAAGTCTTATGGGCAAGGTACCTTTCGGAATAGCTTCAACAAGTAAGGGCAAAAAAACTATTGCCATTGTCGGTCTTAACACAGCTAAGTGCAGCGACATTCAAAAAGCAGGTATCAGCCTTGTTATAGAAACCAACCCCCAGCATTTGCCCTTTGAGCAGATAAAAGATACGGCGGCGCAGGATTTAGCTGCCGCAAGCGAAAAAATTACACTTTAAAGTGGAGAAATAGTTAAAAAGCTATTGATTTTTAAAAGAATTTGTGGCTTAATATAAGGTAAGGGTGATGAATAATTATTCATCACCGCCATAGGAGACGACATTTGTCAGGAGGTAAATTATGGAACAAATCAAAAGATTAAAGTATTTTGTAGACGGTCAGTGGCTGGAATCAAAGACAGAAAAATATATGCCCGTTTACAACCCCAGCACCGGTG
>CAYWKY010000072.1:0-8981 GCA_964458915.1 uncultured Faecalibacterium sp. | reverse complement strand
AAAACCTCCTCTTTACTGCTGAAATCGCAAGCAACAATTACATCTCTACCCATTAGTGAGCACCTCCGATAATTTCACTTAAATTTGTTATATTGTATTTTTCCATGACTGCCGGAAGTTCATTAATAATATCACGGCAGGCATAAGGGTTAACTAAATTAGCGGCACCGACTTGAACAGCCGTAGCACCTGCGAGCATCATTTCAATAACATCTTTAGCTGAAGAAATGCCACCCATACCAACTATAGGGATATTCACCTTTTCATAAACCTGATATACAGCTCTGAGAGCTACAGGCAAAATCGCCGGACCTGAAAAGCCACCCATTTTGTTAGCGATAACCGGCTTTTTGGTTTTAAGGTCTATTCTCATACCTAAAAGAGTATTTATCATACTAATTCCGTCTGCACCGGCTTCTTGGCAAGCAAGAGCTATTTCTGTTATATCTGTTACATTAGGTGTAAGCTTAGCCAAAACAGGCTTAGTTGTAACCTTTTTAACAGCCTCAATAACCTTAAAAGCACCATCGGCAGTAACACCGAAATTTTTTCCGCCGGCATGAAGATTGGGACAGCTTATGTTTATTTCCAAAATTCCCACTTGCTCCTCTTTATCAAGAATACCGGCACATTTTTCATATTCGTCAACAGCGAAGCCACCAACATTGGCAATTACTTTTTTGTTATATACCTTTTTAAGCTTCGGCAGTTCTTCGCTTATAACCTTTTCTACTCCGGGGTTTTGCAAGCCGACTGAGTTTATCATACCCATAGTGCATTCTGCGATTCTCGGTGTAGGATTGCCGAATCTGCCCTGCAAAGTAGTACCCTTAAAGGAAATTGAGCCAAGACAGTTTATATCATAAAGCTCTGCATATTCATAGCCAAAGCCAAATGTACCCGAAGCGGGAATAACAGGATTTTCCAATTCTAAGCCTAAGAGATTAACTTTCGTGTTTACCATATTATTTCCTCCCTTTGAAGTACGGGACCGTCCTTACATATTCTCTTGTTGCCGTATTTTGTTTTGCAGCTGCATCCCATGCACGCACCAAAGCCACAACCCATTCTTTCCTCAAAGCTGTATTCGCCACTGCCCACAGCAGTTTTTTCAATTGCCTTAAACATAGGCATAGGGCCACAGGTGTAGAAATATGAGTATGTAAGCTCTTTCATAGCGTCTGTAACAAAGCCTTTAATTCCAACTGAGCCGTCAACAGTAGCTACTATTGTTTTTGCGCCTAATTCCTCAAAGGCTTCCTTTGCGAAAATTTCGCTTTGCTTGTTAAAGCCGAGAATAACTGTAGGCTTTTTGCCCTCGGCAATAAGTCTTTTGCAAAGTCCGTAAAGAGGAGGTATGCCGACACCGCCACCTATGAGAAGCGGTGCATCACCACTTCTTGACATATTAAAGCCGTTGCCAAGACCAACAAGAATATCACATTCATATCCATTTTGCCACTTAGCCATTTTTTCAGTACCCTCACCCACAACCTTGTAGATAATGGTAATTGTGTTTTCGTCCCAGTCAAAAACTGAAATGGGTCGTCTTAAAAAGCAACCGTCAACTGTTAAATTAACAAACTGACCAGGCGCAGTGAGAGCTGAAGTGTCGCCTTGAAGCACCATTTTATAAACGCTGTCTGTTAAAGCTATATTGCTCATTACAGTGTAAATTCCCTGTGTCATAGAAGCCTCCTTTAAAATATCTCTTTTCCGTTTATATATGTATGAAGAACTTTACCCTTGACCTTATAACCGTCAAAGGGTGTTGCCCTACCCATCGAGTAGAAGCTGTCGCTGTTTATTGTGTATTCTTCATCTAAATCCACAACAATGAAATCTGCCTTGTTCCCCTCATTAGTACCGCCGGGAAGGGAAAAGCGTTTTCTCGGATTGTCACTGAGAAGTGCAATAAGTTTTTCTAAGGAAATGATACCCATTTTAACTAAATAGGTGTAAAGAATGGGGAATGCAGTTTCAATTCCAACTATACCCATAAGGCTCTTTTCCAAGCCTCTGCCTTTTTCTTCGGCTGAGTGAGGTGCGTGGTCGGTTGCAATCATATCAATTGTGCCGTCCTTTATGCCCTCAATTAAAGCGAGTCTGTCTTCTTCACTGCGAAGCGGCGGATTCATTTTAAATCTGCCCTCCTCTTTCAGGTCTTTGTCGCTGAGTACGAGATAGTGAGGTCCTGTCTCACAGGTAACATCAAGACCCTTCTTCTTCGCTTGACGAATAAGCTCAACGCTCTCTTTAGCTGAAATGTGGCAAACATGATAGCTACAGCCCGTTTTTTCAACAAGCTCTAAATCTCTTTTAATTTGTCCCCATTCGCTTTCTGAGCATATTCCTCTGTGTCCATGCTCTTTAGCATACTCACCGTCATGTATATAACCGCCCTTGAGTAAATCATTTACTTCGCAATGGGCTACTATCATCTTGCCAAGAGTCTTTGCTTTTCTCATGGCTTTTTCCATAAGCTCATCGGTTTGAACTCCCCTGCCGTCATCTGAGAAAGCAATAACATCTTTCGCTAAATTATCCATATCGCTCAACTCTTCACCCAATTGACCAACAGTTATCGCACCGTAGGGATAAACATCTATAACAGCATCTCTTTCTATAATTTGAAGTTGCTGTTTTAAGTTTTCTTCGCTGTCGGGTACCGGATTTAGATTCGGCATACTGCATACGGCAGTGTACCCACCGTGAGCGCAAGCCGTTGTGCCTGTTTTTATCGTCTCCTTATAAGAAAAACCCGGTTCTCGCAAATGAACATGTACATCTGCAAAACCGGGAAAAATATACTTATCATTAAAAGAAATAATATCCCCTTGAAAATCGTCTCGGGAAACAATCATTCCGTTTTGTGTAAATAATGGGAAAGACGAAAAAGAGCCGTTTCGGTAAATAGCTTTTGCTTTAAACCCTTTCATTAAATAAGCCTCCGTTTCGTAAAAAAAGAACCCCGATGCAAGGAGTTACTACACTTTGCACACTGAGTTCATGCCGCAAGACTGCCTTGCTGTCTGTCTCTTTAAATTTTATATATTCTATCACACAACAAAAGAAATGTCAATGTTTTATCCACACAATTTTACAAAAAATCCCATAGAATTTAATTTTGAAAAAAGAAGACCGAAAAGGAAAGCAATAACCCTTGATAAGTTCATGCTTTTCATTTATAATGAACATATGATTATTTATTTTAGGCGGTATACTTTATGGATAGAATTAACCTTGACGGGAAATGGACTTTATATGACAGATACACAAATAAAGAATACTGCGCCATTGTTCCCGGTCTCGACTTAAATGAGCTTATCACTCATGGGGTACTCCCGAAGTTTAACGAATGTGAAAACGATGAAGTCTATTTTGAAATGAGCAAATATGACAGAAGCTACAAAAGAAGCTTTACTGTCACGAAAGAAATGTTGCAGCAAGAAAAAGCCATTCTTCATTTTGACAGACTTGACACTTTAAGTGAAATTTATATTTGTGGCAAAAAAATTGCAGAGACAAATAATATACATCTTCAATATGACTTTGACATAAAGCCTTATATAATTGAGGGCGAAAATGAAATTGAGGTTAAATTCCTATCTATTCGTAAATATATCGAAACAAAGCAAAGTCAATTAAAGCTTCCATGGAACGCTAACGGTACAACAGGTCACCCCCACATAAGAAAATGTGCCTGTCACTTCGGTTGGGACTTTGCCCCGGAGCTTGATGCACAGGGAATAAGCGGTCACTGTGAAATTAGGTTTTATTCTCACGGAGTTATCGACTACTTTGAAATTAAGCAAACTCTCACTAAAAATAAGGCAATAGCAAAATGTAGCCTTTGTCTTTCAAATTTACATCAAGATGAAAAACTCTCAATTATTTTAACATACCCCAACGGTAAAATTACAACCTATAAAGTACCCCAAGGCGAAACGGATTTGAGCATTGAAATAGAAAATCCTGAGCTTTGGTGGTGTAGCGGTTATGGTGAACAGCCCCTTTATAACTTCACCGCCGTTATAAAAAGCGGAAACAGGGTTCTTGATAAAAAGTCAAAGCGAATAGGCTTTAGAACAATTACCTTAGACAAAAAGCAAGATAAATATGGCAATAATTTCTGCTTCGTTTTAAACGGTACACCGATTTTCGCAAAGGGTGCTAACTATATACCCATGGACGGAATTTACACAAATATAACCCACGACAGGCTCTATTCCCTTTTAAAGGAATGTAAAAACGCAAACATGAATATGCTTCGTGTGTGGGGTGGCGGTTTTTATGAAAGCGATGACTTTTATGATATTTGCGATGAATTAGGAATACTTTTGTGGCAGGATTTTGCTTTCGCCTGCTGTGCTTATCCATTTATGAAAGAAGATTTTATGCAAAGCGTAAAAGAGGAAGTTAAGCAGAATGTTTTAAGGCTTAAGCACCACGCTTGCCTTGCTCTTTGGTGTGGCAATAATGAAATTGAAAGCATGTCAATGGCTTGGCTGCCTATGACAAGTTTTATAAATTCAACCGGTGACTTTTTCTATAAGCAGCTTCCCGAAATGCTGGAAGATTTAGACGGCTACACGCCCTATCATCCAACAAGCCCCAGTTCAGGCAAATATATGAAAAACATGAACTCGGATAAATTTGGCGACACTCACATATGGAATGTATGGCACGGATATGAAGATAAAAGCTATTGGCAAAAGCGTAAAACCCGTTTTTGCAGCGAATTTGGTATGCAGTCATATCCTCACACCTCCCTGACATCACACCAAAAATGTGACATGGGCGAAGAAAGACTTTCTTACTATTTGACAAAGCATTTCGCCCTTAGCGGCAAGAAGGAATACAAGGTATATTTCACTCAGCTTTTGCAAATGGAATATATGAAAGAGGCTGTTGAGCATTTCAGAAGAATATCTCACATATGCCACGGTACACTTTATTGGCAGCTTAATGATATTTGGCCTGTCGCCTCTTGGGCAGGTATAGACTTCGCTATGAATAAAAAGGCTCTCATGTACCACGCAAGACATTTTTATGAAAAAATACACATTAGCGCAGTCGAGGAAAAAGACAGAGTAAACATCTATATTACCTCAGATTCAAACGAAGCCTTCAATGGTACCGCACTAATTAAAACCATTAATCTTCAAGATGGCTCAGAAAAAGAGCAGCTACTTGAAGTTTATGTACCAAAAAACTCCACTAAGCTTATTTTCAGCCCAACGAAAAACAGTTTCAATAAAACAAGAGATGTTCTGTCAATGACACTTTACAACAAAAATGGCGACATTGTCAGCGAAAACACAAGAATCTTATGTGAGAACAAGGATTTGGCATTAAAACCTTGCAACATAGGCTACACTGTAAGCGTAGTCGGTGACACAGCCGAAATCACTCTCACCGCAGATAATTATGCAAGATATGTTTTTATTGACATTGAAAATGAAGTTAATAATTTTAGTGACAACTTCTTTGACATTACAGAAAACGAAAATAAAACTGTCTCAATTAAACTTTTAAACACAGAAAATATCCCGGACAGACTACATATAATCACTCTCAACGAAGCTTTGCAGGGTGCTGATAAAATTAAAGACACACTCTCCCATATAAGAGAATTTGCAAGGCCCATGGCTCTTGCAAACAGAGTTTCTCGTTGGTTTGAAGTGTAAACAGGAGGTAACATGAAAACAACAATTAAAGCCTATGCTAAAATAAACCTAATGCTTGACATTCTCTCTCGTCTCGACAACGGCTATCACGACTTGTTTATGATAATGCAATCCGTGTCCCTATACGACGAGGTAACAGTAGAAAAAACCAAAAGCAAAGCTATAGAAATTTCCTGTAGCGTAGCGGAAATTCCCACCGATGAGAGAAATATTGCCTTTAAAGCTGCCAAAGCATTTTTTGCTTTCAATAACATAGAGGACATAGGAATACACATTCATATTGAAAAAAACATTCCCCACGCAGCAGGACTTGCCGGTGGCAGTGCAGACGGCGCAGCCGTAATTGTAGCACTTGACAAACTTTTTGACACTCACCTAAAAGAAAAAGATATTATAGAAATCGGCAAAAAAGTAGGTGCAGATATTCCTTTTTGCGCTATCGGAGGAACAATGCTTGCACAGTATACCGGCACAGTATTGTCGCATCTCCCCGATTTAAAGCTACCGTATATCATAATAGTAAAGCCACAACAGGATGTTTCAACAGCAGCGGCATATTCCGCCTTTGACACCGCCGAGCGTGTACGCCATCTTGACAAAACAGCTATGCTAAGAGCAGTTATAGAGTCAGACAACAAAACTCTTTACAGCAAGGTAGACAATGTATTCGAACAGTTTATCGATGTTGACGACAGAGTTATTATTAAGGACATTATGCGTCGTCACGCAGCAAAATGCGCTTGCATGAGTGGTAGTGGCCCCAGTGTTTTTGGCATATTTGAAAATGAAAAGGAAGCTGAAAGCTGTCTTGAAGAGCTGAAAAACAGTTTTGCTCAAAGCTATTTATGTTCCGCTGTGAGCTGTGGCTGTGAGGAAAAAAAATAAGCTGGTAAATTTGATATTATAATCAGAGCTGTAAAAACACGGTTTTTACAGCTCTGATTTTTGTCCTATTCTATTCTTTTACTTTTTTGCGTGGCTTTGCCCCACACCCCACGAGCTTTTGAAAAAGCTCGATCAAAACTTTGGTTGGGTAAGGGAATGTTTGGTGCTTTCGATTAGGTAAGTGGAAGTGGGAGGTGTGGGCGGCTCCACTAAAATCGCTTCGCGATTTTCGGCGGTGCATCGCACCGCCACGCCACCTTCGGTGGCTGTGGAGCCGCCCCTCAATTCAGTTTATATTATTATGCAAATAAGTCCGCTACAACCCTCATTTATCACTCTTTCAAGAGTTTCCTGTAGCTTCATTCTCGCATCTGTCGGCATTTTATAAAGCTTGTTATGAAGACCCTCGTTTACAAGGCTGTCAAGAGTCTTGCCAAAAATATTAGATTGCCAAATTTTAGAAGGATCTTCTTCAAATTCCTTAAGTAAATACATAATCAGCTCCTCTGACTGACTTTCTGTACCTACAATAGGCGCAACCTCGGTGTTAATATTAGCTCTAAGCATATGAATAGACGGTGCGGAGGCTTTCAAACGAACTCCGTATCGGCCACCTTGCTTCATAATTTCCGGGTCATCTAAGGTTAACTCCTCCATAGTTGGCATAACTATACCATAACCTGTTGCTTCAACCTCATCCAGCGCCACCTTAAAGCGTTGGAAATCCTTTTTAGCCTTGCTAAGCTCCACAAGCTCATGCATTAGCTGTTGTTCGTCCTCAATATTCATTCCCGTCTTTTCGCTGAGTACCTTATAAAACAGCTCAGGTGAAACGTCAAGGCTCACCCTTACACTTCCCACAGATAAATCTGCGTCTTCAATTCGGCAAGAAGAAACATTTTCGTCTGAGGCTATAAGAGTCAAAAACTTATCTGTATCCTTGACCTTTTTCAGTTCCTTAGCCGATGAAGCAATTTTTGAGTAAAGAGTACTTCTTAAAGGGTGCTCTTTTTCAAGCTTGCATATCCATTTTGGAAAATTAAGCTTTAGCTCTTTAATTGGGAACTCATATAATAAATCGGTTAAAATATCGCCTATTTCTTCCCTTGTCATTTCAAGACAATTAACCGGCAGGGTACTCACACCGTATTTTTCACTTAAGGCTTTAGATAGAGCTTTACACTCTGCCGATGCCGGGTTTTTAGAGTTGAGCAGCACAATAAAAGGCTTGTTAATAGCTATAAGCTCGTTGATAACTCTGCCTTCCGCCTCCTCATAGCTTTCTCTGGGAATATCGCCTATAGTGCCGTCTGTCGTTATGACAAGTCCAATTGTGGAATGTTCGTCTATAACCTTTTTAGTTCCGATTTCAGCCGCCATATTAAAAGGAATTTCTTTGTCGTACCACGGCGTTTTTACCATGCGAGGCTTATCATTTTCTATGTAACCGAGACTTCCCGGCACAATATATCCTACACAGTCAATAAGTCTCAAGCTAAAACGCATATTGTCACCCTGCGACAGCTCAACAGCGTTTTCAGGAATAAATTTCGGCTCAGTGGTCATAATAGTTCTGCCGGAAGATGACTGAGGAAGCTCATCGTTTGCCCTCTCACGCTTAGCCTCATCATTTATATTGGGCAAAACAAGCTCTTTCATAAACCTTTTTATAAAGGTGGATTTGCCTGTTCTCACAGGTCCGACAACGCCCACATAAATATCGCCGCCGGTGCGGGTAGCTATGGAAGAATAAATATCGGTGTTTGTCATATCGTGCGTCCTCTTTTCAAAAATTCTACACTCAATTTCTATGCCGACAGAAGGTAGTTTATTCTATGACAATTAAATTAAAAAAAGAAAACCGCCTGAAGAAATCTTCAAACGGTTTCAGTTGTTTAGTTTTCAATTAAAACATACCGACTTTGATAAGCACAACACAAATGATTGCCATGAAAATGCAAAGACCAACCATAAGTGAGTTAAGAATGGAAACAGCTTTCTCTTCATAGCCTGCTTTTTTAGCATTCTTATACCAAATCCAGGGAATGAATTGAAGAATAAAGGTCAGAGCAAAAAGAGCTGCAAAGAATTTCTTTGCCTTTGAGCAAACACTCTTGTCTTTCTTTCCTTTTTTAGCGGGATCTGCCTGAGCCGGAGCTGCACCCTGCTGAACATAAGCCTGCTGTGCATAAACAGGAGCTTGCTGTGCGTAAACGGGAGCCTGCTGCGCATAAATAGGCTGAGTTGCAGCGTCATCTGCTGTAGGAGCAACAACGGGTACCTCAACGGGCTTAGCTTCAGTGAACACTTCAGGAGCGTCCTCTTTCACAACCTTATTGCCACAGATGAAGCAAAACTCTGATGAATCCTCAATTGTATTTCCGCAAAACTTACAAACCATAATAA
>CAYWKY010000071.1:0-8992 GCA_964458915.1 uncultured Faecalibacterium sp. | reverse complement strand
CCTCCATACGTTCTTTTTACACCATTTTACTAAATATAACCTTAACTGTAAAGCCTTTTTCAGTTTTTTCTTAAATAATTTTTATGCTTTCGTATTCTTCTGTGGCACTTTCACACTTAAAGCGTATCATATCGAGACCTTTGACATTCTCGGCATACAGGCCATAGGCATAATCTGCGCAGACATTTTCGTACCCTGCCGATGTTTTTTCAATTGTAACATCAGTAGCGTTTTTAATATAGAAGCAAGAATTTTTGCTGTCTGTAAGGCCGTAATCAATTGCCGGGCGCAAATCGTAAAGTCCGCAATCCCATTTTGAGGTCTTATTTAAAGTGACCTGCACATTTTCAAAGTGAACATTTTCAATAGGGTTATCCTTTGTACCGTGAATAAGCACACCATTTTCGCCCTTGCAGGTGATATTACTAAAACGAATATTCTTAATATGACCGCAAACAGTGTTTTCGTCTCTTCTGAAAGCTGTCACTGCAATAGGCTCGGCACTGCCCCACCAATCGGGACAAAAGCGTCTTGTTTCGATAATGATATTGTTAAAGAATACATTTTCAACATTGCCGCCATCTCTTATTTGAATGGATATACCTCTGTTTGACTTGGAAATAGTGCAATCCGAGACGATAACATTTCTAAAGTCGCCAACTCCCTCAGTACCGATTTTAATAGCAGCTGAGGTTGATGTGAGAGTGCAGCCGCTTATAATTACATTCTCTGTCGGGCCGTATTCGCTGTTACCCTTTGATGTTTTAAGGCAAATACAGTCATCGGCGCAAACCACATGACAACCTATAATTCTCACATTTGAGCAGTGGTCAGGGTCAATGCCGTCGCTGTTGGCAACATCTATGGGGTTAAGTATTCTTATATTGCTAATAAGCACATCGTCGCATCCGGCAGGGTGAAGTGTCCAGAAGGGAGCATCTTTAATAGTGACATCCTTAACCGTTATGTGGTTGGAGTTTTCTATATAAATTACTGTCGGACGAGGATAAAAGTTACCTGTAACATAATATTTGCTTTTTCTTTCAACAAAAGCATAGCAGTTAGCGTCAATAGTACCCTCACCGCTTATAACCGCACCGTGAGCGCTATATCCGTAAATAAAAGCGAAAGACGGCTTTCCTGTAACCGGGTTGCCCACAAGAGCTGTTTTCGGGTCGTTGATTGTCTCGCAGGGTCTAATGTAGGAATCAATATCGCTGCTTGCTTTAAGCACTGCGCCTTTTTGCAAATGAAGCTCTACATTCTCTTTTAACGCTACTGAATGGCTATAGTAGCTGCCACTTTCCAGAACTACTCTGCCGCCACCGTTTTCGTAGCAGGCATCTATAGCTTTTTGAATTGCTTCGCCGTCGTCTGTGACACCGTCTGCCACAGCACCGAAATCTTTAACATTATATAATTTCATAATAAATCCCTCTCATTATCAAAGACCTAAAAGAGCCTTGATATTTATGTAAATCCCTCTGAGTATTTCAACAAGGCGAATAAAGAAATATGATTTTCCGCTTGTTATATCCGGCTTAATTTCGCTGCCGGTAAGGCTTGTCAGCTTCTTAGTTGTCTTGCTGTAGGAAGTAAACTGAGGGAAGCTTTCATTTGAATGAACATTTACATATTCTTCGCTTGTAACAAGATATGTCATAAGCTTTTGACAATCGGAGTTACAAGGCATACCCACATGCTTGTTGTATTTTATAAACCAAGTATTTTCGGGGAAAGAACAGGTTGAAGCGTCAATAACTCCGTCGGTGGAAACATGGTTGTGGCTCTTGTCGCTACATTTTGTGCCAAGAATTTCATAGTCCTTACCGAAGCTTTCGCCCCAAGCGGCTGTTGTTGCCCAAAGGCTCTGATTAGCCGTTTCAATAAGGCAGTCGGACTGATTGGTTGCAACCTTTGTGTAAGGGCCGCCAACATAGCCGTAAGAGGAAAGCACATAAACCTTGACACCGCTGTTTGCCGCCTTATGCATAATTTCCTCAGCTCTCGCTTGAACATTGCAGTGGTAGTTATCTATAACCTTTTCAAAATCCTTATCTATCTTACCCGAGAAGAAAATTTCTTTTGCGTCTGCATAATACTTATCAGGTACAAAAGACCAAAATCCAGGCATAGTACCAAAAGCGGTTATCATAAGCTCATCATAAACTCTGTCGTTAAGCTCAGCTAAGGATTTGTCTATAAAATTATCCAGCCACTTTGTAACAGCAGGGGTTATTTCAGTGAATGTGCCAAGAGCAGACATGAGTATTTGCATCGCAATTTCATCTCTTTGCATAGTGAAAAGGTACGCCATAAGCACATCAACATCAATATCAATTTTTCTTTGAAAAATCTCACCAACTGCGTCCAGACCCTGAATAGCTGTCATAGCATAGACAATTTTTTCGCAGCTGTCACTACCGTACTTATAAAGATATGAGTTTGTTACAACACCGCCCATACTGCAAGGAATAAGAGTGACCTTGGAGCAATTCTTTTCCTTTTTTACATTTTCAATATAGTCATTAAGGTCATCTGCGTGCTTCATCGGGTCAAGTCGCCAGTCATAATTAAAGAAATAAACATTCTCGCCTCCGACATCCTCGATAAGTCCCTTGACTATTCCTATTTCGTCTTCAATATCCTCGCTTTGCTCAAAGGTTTCGGGATAATTGTCAACGCTTTTCGGGAAAAGAGCCGTTTCAATTTCGTAAATTGAATTTCCTATTTTGTCGCAAGCGATTTCCTTGAAAAGGTCCTCATAAACATCATAGATTATCTCGTCACCGAATTTTTTCCAATCGCCATTAACCGCAAATTCCAAAATGGGCTTTATGTTATCCTTAACAAGACCTAATATTTTATCGCTTGATGGCGGATAAAGAGTGTTGCCCTGAGTGTCGGTTAACGGGAATGAGTTCATTCCGCTGACAACAATAACCGGTGTCACACTTTCCTTCGCCATAGCAAAGGAAACAGTACCGAAAAGGAGCAAAAGAGTCAGTAAAACTGAAATTGCCGATTTAATTACTTTTTTCATAAGAGTCTCTCCTTTATGAAATATTATTTCTTTTCAAGCTTAGCATAATTTGCCATAAGCTTTTTAGTTCCTGCTTTTTCAAAAGCTATTTCCAGCATAGAGTCGTTGCCCATAGGCTTTGAAGAAAGTATTACACCTTGACCGAAAACCTTGTGGAAAACTGTGTCGCCAACGCTAAAGCTAACCTTGGGTACTTCCGGCTTTTTAGGCTGAGCTTGCTCTTTGATTTTTGACAGATAACCCGTACCCATATATCTTGAGTAGCCTTGAGAATGCTCGAAGTCTGTATCGGCTCTTGTAGGCTGAGAATAGTTGTTCATTTGTGAGGTGTCTCGTCTGCCTGTTCTTTCAATGAGAGCATCGGGAATTTCAACTAAAAATCTTGACGGCAGATTTCTCGATGTGGTACCAAAAAGCATACGAAGATTAGCGTGTGAAATATAAAGATTTCTCTTCGCTCTTGTGATGCCAACATAGGCAAGTCGTCTTTCCTCCTCAATATCGTCAGGGCTATACATACTCTGTATACCGGGGAATATGCCCTCCTCCATACCGGGGAGAAAAACAACAGGGAACTCAAGACCCTTTGCCGAGTGGATAGTCATAAGCACAACGGCATCATTTTGGTCGTTATAGTTGTCAATGTCAGACATAAGGGCAACTTCTTCGAGGAAGCCGGAAAGGGTCGCCTCTTCGTTCTCCTGCTCATAGGTTTTAAGGTTAGAGATAAGCTCATATATGTTTTCTTCTCTTTCCTCGCCTTTTTCTTTGTCGAGACGAAGATGACCAAGATACTGAGTTTTTTGAATAATCTGTGTGAACAGCTCGTCCATTGGTACTTTATCCAAATCTTCACGAAGCTCATCTATCATATCACAAAAAGAGATAAGCTTCTTTGAGCTTCTTTTGAGAGCGTCGAACTCCTCAGACTGCTTAAAGACCTCGAACATACTTATGCCAAGACCTGTTGAAATTTCTGCCGCCTTATTAAGTGTGGCCTCACCTATACCTCTTTTGGGTACGTTGACAATACGGCGAAGTCTAATATTGTCACTGGGGTTGTTAACAACTGTTAAATAGGCAATAGCGTCTCTGATTTCCTGTCTTTCATAGAATCGGTGACCGCCAATGATTCGGTAAGGTATACCGGCTCTGACAAGAACTCTTTCTATAAAGTTTGACTGTGCGTTCATTCTGTAAAGCACTGCATGGTCGCTGAAATTAAACTTGCCCGAAGCCACATTTTCCTCTATAGTTTCAGCTATAAACTTAGCCTCGTCGCTCTCGTCATAAGCTGTGTTCACCACAACCTTGTCGCCACCCGGATTAGATGTCCAAAGGCTTTTGCCCTTACGCTTATGGTTGTTTGATATAACCTCGTTGGCAACGTCAAGTATAGTCTGAGTTGAACGATAGTTTTGCTCAAGACGAATTATCTGGCTTTCCGCATAGCGATGCTCAAAAGAAAGAATATTTTCAATTGTTGCGCCTCTAAAGCGGTAAATACTCTGGTCGTCGTCACCCACAACGCAAATGTTTCTGTGTGCGCCGGCAAGAAGCTCTGTGAGCTTATACTGTGCATGGTTAGTGTCCTGATATTCGTCAACCATGATATATTTGAATTTTCTTTGATAATACTCTCTTACGTCAGAATATTTTTCAAGAAGATTTACTGTATTGACAATAATGTCATCAAAATCCATTGCATCAGCTTTTTTAAGCTCAGATTGATACATCTTATAGCATGAAGCAATTTTCATCATTCTTGAATCTTTTTCGTTAGCGGCTTTTTTCTCGTACTCTGCCGGAGAAATAAGGTTATCCTTTGCACGGCTTATTTCGCCAATAATAGCCTTATAGGAAATAGTGTTTTCCGAGATGTTGAGCTGCCTTTGACATTCCTTAATAAGGCGTTTAGTGTCATCGGTATCATAAATAGTGAAGTGCTTTGTGTAGCCTAAGACCTCACCATCACGGCGAAGGATTCTAACGCATGATGAGTGAAAGGTTGACGCCCATATATCTTTAGCTTCTTCACCGAGCATTTTTTCAAGCCTTTCTTTAAGCTCATTAGCCGCCTTATTTGTGAAGGTTATGGCAAGTATCTGCCAAGGTCTTGCAGGGTCAACGCTTAATAAATCTTCAATGTCAAACAGTACGCTCTCGTCACCGTCAAGATATGCTCTCATGCTGCGAAGGTCAGCCGCCGAAGGCTCAAAGGCACACTCCTTACTGTTATATGCGTCGCCGTATTTTACTATATTTGCAATTCTATTAACGATAACCGTTGTTTTTCCGCTTCCCGCACCTGCCAGAATAAGCACAGGTCCTTTAACCTGAAAGATAGCCTGCTTTTGTCTGTCATTCATATGCTGAAAGTCTTTTTCGATTATCTTCTGTCTTAATTCTAAAAATTCTTTGTCTACCATTTTTTACCTCAATATTACATAGTCATTCAGTTTAAATTGTACTATAAACAACTAAAAAATACAATAGTTTAGGCGAAAAATGAAATATTATTAACTTGTCCCTTTTTGTCGTTAAATATATTTCGATTTTGCGATAAATTTGTAAACATTGGGAATTTGATGAATAAAAGATTGACTTTTTATTAAAAATGTGTAGAATGTAGTTGTGGAGAGATTCACAGAATATTTTAAATTTGGAGGATATAGAAATGGATTTCATTATCGGATTACTCAACAACATCTATCTGCTGATTATTGGCATTCTCGAAGCTGCTGGTGTTAAGGGTGACTTCCCCCCGAATCTTTTTCCTACTACACAGGCTGCTGAATAATTAAGCTAAAAGATAGGCTCCGCTTAAAGCGGAGCTTGTTTTTTCCTTTTCGTTGTTACAACAATTCATGTTTTGTTTTAAAAATTCTTATATTTCTCAAACTTTATTGACTTTTTATTAGACTATATATAAAATTTAATTGTCAGCTAAGGCCGATGAATTTTAACATGAAGGAGTATACAATTATGTTTTATCTTTTAATTAAGAGTCTCACAAACAACATCTACAGACTTGTCGTAGCTATTCTCACAAATAAGGGCGAAAACACAAACGGTTGGCCCTCAGAACTTATCTAAAATGAATAAACTAAGCTCACTCATTGGTTTAAACCTTTGAGTGAGCCTTTTTCTTTTATTTTAAAACAGAGCAATAATCTATACCGTAATATAAAAAAGCCTGCACATCTTCTTTCGTTATCCTCTCGCCGCACATGACAATTGGCACAGCCGGCGGACAACCGACACTCCCTTGAGAGAGAACTCTGCCAACACTGTCCTCAATCTTGATTGTTTCCCATTCACTAAAGATAGCTTGTCTGACACTCATTACCCTTTCGTGTTTATGACACTTCGGCGGCAAAGCCTCTATGGGGGGCTTTTTTTCTATGGAAAGAAGAATCTTTTCGATTTTGTCTATATCGTTTTCCAAGGCGGTGGAAAGCATAAGAACTGCAAAGTCGGGGTCAGAAAACTCAAGCTCCACACCCTTTTGCCTTAACACTTCAGCAAAATCGTCTCCCCTATAGCCAAAGCTCTTAGTGGAAATTGTTATCTTCATTTCCTCGTCGCCATAAAGTGTATAGCCGTGAGAGATCAAGCTTTGCTTAAGAGATAAAACTATCACCAACATTTTTTCCACTTCTTTTTTAAAGGATGTGGAAAGATATTCGTTCGCTTTATCGAGAGATTGCAAAATAAGATATGACGGACTCGTTGAGCCAAAAAGTGACAAGGCTTTTTTAGCGTTTTTCTCAAAGAAAGTCGGCAAAGTACCACTAAAATGAAGATAAGCTCCCCCGGTCAAAACGCTCAAAGTTTTGTGCGCCGAATCACAGCAAATATCCGCACCTAAGTCTATAGGGTGCTGACTCTTCGGCAAAAATTTCAGATATGCGCCGTGAGCATTATCCACTATGAGCAACACTCCGTGTTTGTGGCAAACCCGACTTAGAGCCTTTATATCAGCGATTTTGCCAAGATAATCCGGCGATGTTAGGTACACTGCCGTAATTTCGCCCTCATGCTCTTTAAGATGATTTTCGAGAAATTCCTCACTGACACTGCAAGAAAGATAGGTCTCGTCGTCACCGCAAAGCCAGTGTACATCACAATCAGTCATAGCGACAGCAGAAAGAAAGGTTTTGTGAACATTTCTAAAAGCAGATATACATGGCTTTTTACCTTTAGATTTGGCATAAACGGCACAAAGATAGACCATTGCTCTTATGCAATGAGATGAGCCTTCAGTGCTGTAGTATGTCCTGCAACCGAAAAGCTTTGAGGCATTATCTTCGCTTTCTTTTATAATTCCATCGGCTTCATAAAGGGAATCAGCACCTTTAATTTCAGTTATGTCTCTTTCTTCAAAGCCGAGATAGCTTTTTCCCTTGTGGCCGGGCATATGAAGTCTAAGAGTTTCCTCGCCCACGTACCCGGACACAAAGTCGATTATTGGTGTTGTCATATTATTCACCGAGTTCTCTGGCTACGGCAACCATTATTGCACATTCCATACGCTTTTTAAACAGCTCACAGCCATATTTATAAACGCCTGTTACACTGCCAGTTGAATGGTAGGCATTAGCCGCACAGCCGCCGGAGCAATAAAGCTTTGCCCAACAGTCATGACAATCCTGTCGTGCATAAACATTGCAAGCGCCAAATTCATCTTGAACGGCAGTATTAGTAACACCGTGCCAAATATCGCCCAGGCGGAATTTCTCGTCGCCAACAAATTGGTGACAGGGATACAAGTCACCCCAAGGTGTAACCGCCATATATTCAGTTCCCGAACCGCAGCCGGATATACGCTTATAAATACACGGACCTCCTCTAAGGTCTATCATGTAATGATAGAATGTGAAGGGCTTGCCCTCTTTGTCCTTTTCAAGCATAAGCTCAGCCAGCTTTTCATACTGTTGGAAGATAATTTCCTTATCCTGCTCAGTAAGCTCTGAAGGGTCACCGCTGGCGCAAACTACCGGCTCCATGCTAAGCTCATTGAAGCCTAAAGACAGCATCTGCTTAATATCCTCTAAGAAATCGGGATTTGCGTGGGTAAAAGTACCTCTCATATAATAGTTCTTTCCGCCACGCTCTTTAACGAACTTTTGGAACTTCGGCACAATAATATCCCAGCTACCCTTGCCCTTATAGTCCACTCTATAGCGGTCGTGAACCTCTTTTCTGCCGTCGAGACTTAAAACAACATTGCTCATTTCACGGTTGGAAAACTCTATAACATCGTCGTCAATGTTAATACCGTTAGTTGTGAGGGTGAAACGGAAGTTTTTGCCTTTTTCCTTTTCGATACTTCTTGCGTACTCTACAAGCTTTTTAACTACATCCCAGTTCATAAGCGGTTCGCCGCCAAAAAAGTCAACCTCAAGATTGCGACGTGAGCCTGAATTTTCAACAAGGAAGTCTAAAGCTCGCTTGCCTGTTTCAAAGCTCATAAGTGCTCTTTCGCCCTGATACTTACCTTGTGAAGCGAAGCAGTAAGCGCAGTTAAGGTTACATGAGTGGGCAACATGAAGGCAAAGAGCCTTAATAACACCTGAGGTTTTCTTTTTAAGCTCACCTGCCATAGGCTTAAAGGTGTCCGGTGTAAATAAGCTGCCTGATTTTTTCAGCTCAGACACCTGCTCATAACATTCGGCAATATCCTCGCCTGTTATGTCTTCAGCGTCCTTATATTTTAAATTAAGCTCAGCGATAATTTCTTCTTTGTCTTTATTTTCAAAGTCAGCTATAATATCATAGGCAACATCGTCAACAACATGCACTGCACCCGAACAGATGTCAAGCACTATGTTATAGCCGCCAAGTTTAAACTGATGTATCATAATTAATCTCCAATCATAAGAATTGCCGCCTTTTTGGGCGGCATCTTATATAAATTATTTGCTTTCCTTGTTTTCGCATTCCTGG
>CAYWKY010000070.1:0-9154 GCA_964458915.1 uncultured Faecalibacterium sp. | reverse complement strand
TTTTGGTCGAGCTTTTTCAAAAGCTCGTGGGGTGTGGGGCAAAGCCCCGCAAAAATGTAAAAGAATAGAATCACTATATTAAATAGCTGTAGAAACCAAGGCTTCTACAGCTAATTTTTTTTATTCATTTTCCTCGATAATTTCACATAAAATCTCTGCTGCATCTTCCACAAGCTTAAGGCAGGGTCTTTTTTTATAATACTGCGCCGTTCTGCTCTCAGGTGTCGGTGAAATTTTATCTTGGGCATTTAAAGAAAGTAGTTCTCGGCAAATAACAGTGCCGTTTCGCTCTTTGAATCTTTCCGCAAAAAGCTGAACCAACTCATAATTGCGTTGCTTGCTTTGACTGTCACTGCCTTGGGTTGCAGCGCAAAGGCTACCGATAACCATGGCTGAACCGCTGACAGCACCGCAAACCTCTCTCATTCTGCCTACACCACCGCCGAGTCCTGCTGAAATTCTTTTAGCTGTGGTTTCGTCTAAATCAAATCTATGACAAAATGCGGTGAACACCGATTGTGCACAGTTATGCCCCTCAAGGAACAGCTGTCCTGCTTTTTCTTTTTCCGTCACGTTAAACCTCCTCTCAAATATTCAATAAGTGCCTGCGCCGAATTTTGGTGAAGCTCTAAATAAAACTCAGGCTCACGCATATTTTCCAGATAATGTGCATCTGAGTTTTTCAATATTATTTTATTTCTTGTTGCCGGGTACTTTTGAAGATAGTACCTTTCGTCGGCTTTAGGTGTAAGCTCAAAGCTTTTAACATTTAAGTTAGGGCTAAAATCTCCGAGAGATGAAAGAACACTATAGGAGCTTCTGTCAATATGAGCCGGGAAACACACTCCGCCGTATTCATTGACTAAAGACGGTAAAAGATCAACACTGACTGAGCTTGCTGTGGTTAAAAGCAGTTCTTGTTTTCTAATTATCTTATCTTCACAGTCAACGATCAGCTGTTCACCGAAGATTTTCTCTTTATTTTTTATTTTCGGAAGAGTTAGCTTTATATAGTCAGAAAATGCCATTGCACTGTTTATGTTAGAGAATAAGCATATACAATGAATTTCTTCCCGTGTGCATAGCTCCATACCCGGTACAACGGTTATTCCGACTTTTTCTCCTATTTGCATTGCGCTGTGGCAATTTTCGCAGGAGTTGTGGTCTGTTAAGGCGATAATGTCATAGCCTAAAAGCTTCGCTAAATTTACAAGGTTATAAGGTGTCATTTCGTTGTCACCGCAAGGCGACAAGCATGAGTGCAAATGCAAATCATAATACAGCTTTTTCATATCAGCTTTGAAATCTCCACAGACAGCTCATAGGCGTTTTTTTCGCTTTGCAAAATAGTTACACCTTGCGTTATAGCTTTCGCTTTTGCCTGCTCATCTAATGAGGCATTTTCTGTCAGCACTATGCAAGCGCATTCTGTCAGTACTGCCACGGCAACAGCGTTAATATTTCCCATAACCGTCAGCCAAATATCGCCTGCTTGTGCCTTTGACATGACCCATGATAAAAGGTCACCGCTGTAGCACCCTGTAATTTCACTGTCCATATTGCCTGTTGTTAAAACGCTGAGCTTTAAACTTTTCCCTAAATCATTAACTGTCATTTTTCACCCTTCCCCTCATTTTGAACTTTAATTCTGAAAGGTGCAGGAAGCCAATCGTCTTTGCCACCCACTTGAATATTATGCAAAACGCAATCAGTCTCTTGAGCGTAGCCTCTAACAATGTCATCTGCCAAAGCTCGACAGCTTGGTGCGCCGCATATACCGCAATCAAGTCCCGGTAAGGCTTTTTCTATCTCCTTAAGCCGTGACATCATTTTCATCGCCGTTATAACATTATCCGCAAGCTTCATCGCCGGTGAAGCGGTCAGCTCCTTTGTCCAGCCTAAATCCTCAAGGGTGAAATAATCCTCAAGCTTGTTGCAGGAAACAGGCATAAATTTGCGAAGTCGCTGTAGTCTTGCTTTAGCCACATAGGGGTTTTCAACAGTTAAAACACCGCCAACACAGCCACCGGTACAGCAATTAAGCTCGATAAAATCAAGGTCGTTAAGCTTTTCGTCTTCAAGCTCCTCTAAAACATTTATAACATTTTCTATTCCGTCTGCGGCAAGGTATCTCTCTTTAAGCAGGCCTGCCGCTTCGCCGCCACTGCTAGCCCAGCTGACACCTATAATTCCCGAATCGTTTATGTTTTCCACTTCATTCGCTGTGAGCTTACTCATGGTTTGCAAAAGCACAGGGTAAATATCCTTTATGGCGAAAGCACCGTTAATGCCGAAGTTTTCGTAGCAAAGTGGGGTACTTATAGCTGTCATTTTAGCCGGACATGGTGTTATAAAAAACACACCTATATCCTTGTCGCAAAGTTCTGTTTCTTTTTTTGCCTTATCTCTTGCTATTTTAGCCGCAATATCTATTGGGGCACAAGTGGGGAGTAAATTGTTTATGAGCTGTGGAAATCTTGTTCTTATAAGTCTCACCACAGCAGGGCAAGCCGAGGATATAACCGGCTTTTTAATTTCGCCGCTTTCAAACATTTCTCTCGTTGCCGAAGATAGAATTTCTGCACCCTTTGACACCTCAACAACATCGTCAAAGCCCATTCTTTTAAGGCCGGTAAGCACATAATCTACATTCTCCAAATTATTAAACTGACCGTAAAGTGCAGGTGCCGGCAGTGCAATTCTATATTTATATTTTATAATCTCGTTAAAGCTTTCGTTTACGGCATATTTTGCGTGGTGGGGACAAACTCTTATACACTCGCCGCAATCTATACATCTGTCCGATATAATATAAGCCTTTTTGTTTCTTACTCTAATTGCCTCAGTCGGGCATCGTTTGATACAATTTGTGCAGCCTTGACATTTTTCGGCATCCAGTCTTACAGAGTGAAATATAATAGACATATTTTCCTCCTTTTACTTATAACGTTTTCTTATCAGGCTATGTTTACGCTTAAAAACAGTGTGGTACCAACACCTAACTCGGTTTCGATTTTAAATTCATCTGTATATTTTTTTATGTTAGGCAGACCCATACCTGCACCGAAGCCGAGATTCCTTATATTATCCGGTGCTGTTGAATATCCCTCTTTCATAGCTAAATCAACATTAGCGATGCCGGGGCCTTTATCTGAGAGTACCATTTTAATTTCGCTGTCGGTTATTTCCACATCTATTTCTCCGCCACCTGCATGAATAACCATATTTATTTCGCCTTCATACATTGCTATTGCCACATTTCTAACAGCGCTTGGCGCAACACCCAACTGCTTTAATGTGCGCTTGACATCGCTTGACGCTGCTCCTGCTCTGGTGAAATCGTCGCCGGGTACAACATAATGAAGCTTAATGCTGTCACTCATTACTTTCCGCTGCCTCCTCTCAGACCGCCGGAATAAAGCTTGCCGCAAGAAGTGAACATTTCATGCTGAGTGCAAAGCACAACCATATCTCTATCCTCAGCCATTTCAATCATGTTAAGGTCGGGTCGCTTACCTCTGACAAAGACAATGCAATGCATATCCATCATTTCTGCGGTGCGTACCACTTGAGCATTTACAAGACCGGTCAAAAGTACCGCCTGCTCCTTAACGAAGGCTAACACATCGCTCATCATATCGCTGCCACAAGCTGCGTGTACCTCAGTGTCAAGAAGATCCTCCCTGCAAATAACCTCTGCGTCTAAAATCTGCTGAATATCGCTGACTTTCATATTTTCTCCTCCGCTGCCGAAAATGGCATTTTATATTTATATATACACAAAGGAGCTGTAAAATTATATTTTTTACAGCTCCTTATTAGGGGCGTAAAAAAACGCACAAAATAAACAAACTCAGCGCCAATGGTGAAGCTTGTTTACAGGATAGCGCAAAAACATCCCTTTTGTCAGAATTTTAATATTTAAAAAGGTTTCTTTGGACTTTGCATCCGAAAGAAACCCTTTGAATTTATTCGGGACATACTTGCTTAAGTCCTGCTTTTTCAATTTCTTTTTCAATAACGTCAACGGCTATGTTCCACACAGTTTGACCGGCAAGAACAAAGCTGTCTTTATTCTTAACCGAGCATAGCATTGCAAACGCTTCACCTATGTTTTTAGAAATGTCGCCGCCCTTTTGAATGGCAAGATAATAGAAAGTAAAGGCTGCACCATTTGATATATTGCTGTAAAATCCGGGCATATCCTTTTCCATTGCGTCATACATTGAGGCAATCGCTGTTGTGGAAAGCAGCTCAATGGGTATTTCTATTTGCAAAAGGGTTTCGCAAGCGAAAACCAAAAGTACCTTTATTTGGTAAAGTATATCGGGTGCCATAAACTTAGGCGCAAGATGAGCCTTTATGTCAACATAAATTCCGTTTTCGTCGTCATCTGTCGGCGCAATTGTTGCAAGATAAGCTCCCAGCTTTCTCGCTTTATCCACATTGCCGTTGGCTCTGTTTGCCATTGCAATTTCAAAGTTGCCCATGAAATCGCCGGCGTTTTTATTCATTTCTTTTTTGCTGACATAAATTTTTACATCGTTTTCGCTCATGCTGTTATCACCTTCGCTCAGTTTTATTTTGCCTCGGCTTCAAGCTTCTTTTGTTTTCTGCGTTTTTTAGCTTTATATGAAAGAAGCTTTGCAACATTCTCCTCATCAGGGCCGTAATCGCCGAGTCTGATAGGACGGCTGTTATATGCACCGTGGAAATCGCTGCCACCGGTCATAAGAAGATCATGTTTCTTTGCTGTTTTAATGAGCATTTCCTGCTGTTCGGGGGTATTCTCCGGGTGCCAAACCTCAACACCGTCAAGGCCTAAGGGAATAAGCTCCTCTAAAAGCTCGAAGTTGTTATAAAAACCGGGGTGTGCGAGTACCGCAATACCGCCCGCTTCATGTATAGCTTGAATTATTTCGGCAGGCTCAGGATAAACTGCATCCATGGAAATATTCATGCGTGACTCTTTTGAAAAGAGCATTTTAAACAAATCTCCGAAAATGCTTGTAGTATAACCGCACTCCATAAGAGCTTGCATTATATGCTGTTTATATATGTTTGTGGAGCCTGTGGCACATTTCATTATAAGCTCCGCGCTGACAGGGAATTTAGATGTGACCTTAGCCACCATAATTCGACCTGCTCTTTTTCTTTTCTCAGAATTGCTTTTGCAAAGTCCCTCAAGTCTTTCGGGTTTATCCGGCGAATAGCAAAGAATATGTACCTTTGAGCCTCTTTTTTTATCTGTTGCCGAAAACTCCACGGCAGGGATAACCGTAATGCCGTGTCGCTCACCGATCATAACACCTCTAACAGTACCGGCAAGACTATCATGGTCGGTAATCGCTAAGGTTGTTACACCGCTGTTTTTGGCAAGAATTATTATGTCGTCTATGCCTAATGTGCCGTCTGAAAGTTTAGTGTGACAATGTAAATCTGCTTTCAAATTTTATTCCCCGTTTCCTTTTCTTAACTTGACCTATAACTACAAAAAAGCGGTCAGGATCGCTTTTCATTCAAAAAAAGGTCAAACTTCCTCTATAATAATACTGCTTATATTATACTATCTAAAAAAGCTTTTTTCAAGGGGAAATACAGTTAAAATTCAGTAAACTTTCAACATTTACACCTAAAAATGTTAATTACTCGGCGTCGTCAAGTATTCTGTTAAAAATATTAACTAAAAGCTCTGTCAAACAGCTTTCTTGTCTGACATTCATTTCTCTGTAATCGTCTATAGAGCAGTCATCTGCATCGTCGCTTATTTTGCGAAGTGACAACATGGGTACGCCGCACTTGTGGCAAACACCTGCAATAGCTGCAGTTTCCATGTCAAAGGATTCTATGTCGAAGCATTCCTTGTAATAATTCTTCTTGTCTTTATCTGTGAGGAAAATGTCGCCGGTACCTGCGTTAGATTTAATAATGCCGCTGCTCATAAGGGCATAGGACATAAGCTTTTCATCGCTGTGATAAATATATTCCTGACCGTCAGGCTTAACACCAGGCTCATAGCCTATGGCTGTTAAATCAAAGTCGCACTCAACAAAGCTTTCAACGGCTATCATATCCTCTCTTTTAAGCTTTTGAACTGCGCCTGAAAGACCGGCATTAAGGATAATATCCGCCTTATCGTCACTTATTAAAAAGGCTGTTGCCGCACTTGCGTTGACTTTGCCTATGCCACATCTTACAGCAATAATTTCCAGAGTAATGTCGTTTTTACTTAAAACAGTTTTACAGCTGTCGTTACCTCTTCTTGTTTCCTGTGTGCAGCCGTTTTCTTCTGCCCACTGTAAAAAAGGGCTGTACTCCATAGAATCAGCAAAAAGAATACCAATTGTCTTTTTCATTAAAAAACCTTCCTTTTTTAGTTTAAAGCCTATTTGCCATAGCAAAAAGTCTTATCTTTTCGTTTTCTCAATTATAGCCCATTGAGAGGCAATATGTCAAGAATGAGCCTTCTTGCATAAAATAAGGGTGAATATTGCTGTGAAGATTAATCGGTGAAAGAGCTGTTTTCTTTCCGTGAATAGCCGATTTTTGCTTATGCTCTTTACAGTTAAGGCACCGGGGCTGTTTTATTGCAGCTCCGGTGTGTTGCTTTAGTTTGTGAAAGTATAAATTAACATTTGTTCAGAAGATTGTAAAAATATTAAAATTTAATTTTATATATTGCATATTTGACCAAACTCTGCTATAATAATTTCACGAAATATGGATAAGGTTAAGGCTTTGGAATATTTCGGAGAATATTGTTACATACTACTATAACTAAGTAAAGGAGTTAAAACAACATGAAAAAGTTTTCTATCGCATTGATCTCATTACTTCTGTGCTTCATAATGGCTTTTGGCGCATTTGCAGTTGATGCTCCCGTTGAAGCAACACCCGTTACATCACAAGAGACCTCAACATCAGCTCCCTTTGAAGATGTTTTTGAAAGCGCAGCTTCAAGTGTTATTGCCGACCATGAGCAAGAAGTTGGACAGATAACAGGTGTAATTTCAAATCTCAGCGCAACAATCACAAAGATGCTTGATGCTCTTGATAAGTTCCTGAGAAGCTTCGGCGTTGTTGTTAACCAAATTCTTGACAAGGTTTTCAATGGCGGAAATCTTCCTTTCTAAGATTTAAAAGAATTGTTTAACTGATTCGGCGGTACGATTATGTATTGCCGAATTTTTTACGAAAACAAAAATATTCACTAAGGAGCAGTAAATGAAAATCAAAGAATATATAAAATCGGGTTTGCCATACTATAAAAGAATGATAGTTATTGCTATACCTATAATGATACAAAACGGTGTAACCAATTTTGTAAGTATGCTGGATAATATAATGGTGGGCAGAGTCGGAACTCTCGAAATGACAGGAGTTTCCATTGTCAATCAGCTTATGCTTGTTTTTAATTTGTGCATCTTCGGCGCTATGTCAGGCGCAGGTATATTCACCGCCCAGTTTTACGGCAAAAAGGATAACGACGGTGTTAAATCCACCTTGCAATATAAGCTTGTCAGCAGTATTTTAATTACAATTTTAGGTCTTGGTGTTTTTATACTGTTAGGTGATGTGCTTATTAGCGCATATCTTCAAGGCGAAGCTTCACCTCAGGATATAGCCACCGTTATGGGCTTTAGTCGCAGCTATCTTAAAATTATGCTTATAGGTACAGTTCCCTTCGCCCTTTCTCAGGCTTATGCGAGTACACTTAGAGAAACAAGCGACAGAATACTTCCGTTAATTGCTACAATCAGTGCGGTACTTGTAAATCTTGTTTTTAACTACCTTCTTATTTTCGGTAAATTCGGCTTTCCCTGTCTTGGCATTGAGGGCGCAGCTATTGCAACAGTACTTTCCCGATTTGTTGAGCTTGCGATTCTTATAATCTTCACTCACAGCCGAAAGGACAAATATCCTTTTATGAAGGGTGTTTTCTCCGGTACCTCTTTAACGAAGAAAGAAATCAAGAAGATAACTATTATTACTTTGCCGCTTTTAATTAACGAAACTCTTTGGTCGGCAGGTATGGCAATGCTCAACCAGTGCTACAGTGTTAGAGGACTTGATGTTGTTGCGGCAGTTAATATAGTGTCAACTCTCAGTAATGTTTTTAATGTTTCGTTTATTGCTTTTGGCAGCGCAGTGGGTATTATTTGCAGTCAAATGCTTGGTGCTTCTCAAAAAGAAGAGGCAAAAAAGGCAAGCGAAAAGCTTTTGGTCTTTTCTGTTTTTGTGGTGTCGCTCATCGCTGTGGTTATGGCATTTATTTCGCCCTTCTTCCCGAAAATTTATAACACCACGGAACAGGTTCGCTCCCTTGCCTCGTCGCTTATTTTAGTTGTTGCTTGCTTTTTCCCTGTTATGGCTTTTACAAACTCATGTTACTTTACATTGCGCTCAGGCGGAAAAACATTCATTACTTTCCTTTTCGACAGCGGTTTTGTTTGGCTGGTAAGCGTACCTATTGCATTTGTACTTAGCCGTTTCACATCTGTTTCCATCGTTCCGCTTTATGCGTTAGTTCAGTTAGCTGATATAATCAAGTGCGTTTTAGGCTATACTTTTATGCATAAGGGCGTTTGGCTTAACAGTGTTGTTGAATAAGAAAAATATCAAGCTTGAAAACAAAAATCAAATGTGATATAATGCTGTTATCACTTTGGGAGAAAATTAATATGAAGATACAACAATCAGCAGAAAACTATCTTGAAACTATTCTTATGCTCACCGCTAAAAACGGCAGTGTACGCTCAATAGATATTGCAACAGAGCTTGGTTATTCAAAGCCGAGTGTCAGCGTAGCTATGAAAAATTTAAGAGAAAACGGTTATATTGATGTTATGGGTGATGGCAACATAGTTTTGTTAGCACCCGGCAGAGAAATTGCCGAAAAGCTATATAATCGTCACACTATACTAACTGACTGTCTTCGACTTTTGGGTGTCAGCGACAGTGTTGCAGCAGAGGATGCTTGTAAAATTGAGCATATACTTTCCGATGAAAGCTTTGACGCTATAAAAAATCACATTGAAAAAATGAGAAAAAAATAAAAATGCAATTTAAAAAATTAGCTGTAGAAGCCTTGGTTTCTACAGCTAATTTAATATAGTGATTCTATTCTTTTACCTTTTTTGCGGGGCTTTGCCCC
>CAYWKY010000069.1:0-9165 GCA_964458915.1 uncultured Faecalibacterium sp. | reverse complement strand
TATGGAGGTATTTTACCATGGCAGTTAAATATAAGAGAATACTCCTTAAAATAAGCGGCGAAGTTTTGGCCGGTGAAGAGGGTAAAGGTATTAATTTTGATGTTGCAAACGAAATTTGCAGCGTAATTAAAAAGTGTGTTGATCTTGGCACTCAAGTAGGTCTTGTTGTCGGCGGTGGCAACTTCTGGCGTGGCAGAAGCTCAGGCAAAATGGACAGAAGCAGAGCAGACCAAATGGGTATGCTTGCAACTTGCATAAACGCTTTGGCTCTTTGCGACACTCTCGAACAATTAGGTGTTAAAGCAAGTGTACTTACAGCTTTTTCAATGCCTCAGGTTGCTGAAACCTTCTCAAAAAGGGCAGCTGTGGAGCATCTCGAAAAGGGTGAGGTTGTAATTTTTGGTTGCGGAACAGGTCTTCCCTTCTTCTCAACCGACACAACAGCAGCTCTTCGTGCCGCTGAAATAGAGGCTGAGGTTATTTTTAAGGCTACTAATGTTGACGGTGTTTATGATAAAGACCCCAACAAGTTCAGCGATGCAGTTAAGTATGACGAGCTTACTCACTCAGAGGTTCTCGCAAAGGGACTTAAGGTTATGGATGCAACGGCTGCTTCACTTTGCAGAGACAACGATATTAATATTCTCGTTTTCAATCTCAACGACCCGGAAAATATCGTCAGAGCCCTCCAAGGCGAAAAAATTGGTACAACAGTAAAATAATGCGTTGACGCATTGTTATATAAATTAAACATTTTCATTTTAAAATAAGAGAGGAATTCATTATGAAAACAGTATTTGAAACAGCTAAAACAAAAATGGGCAAATCAATAAATGCTCTTAAAACCGAATACGCTGCCATTCGTGCAGGCAGAGCTAACCCTCAGATTCTCGATAAGCTTACCGTTGACTATTACGGCACACCCACACCGGTAAATCAGCTCGGTTCAATCTCCGTTGCTGAGGCAAGAATTCTTGTTGTTCAGCCTTGGGATAAGTCAGTGCTTAAAGCTATTGAAAAAGCTATTCAGACCTCAGACATCGGTATCAATCCGCAAAATGACGGCTCTGTTATCAGACTCACATTCCCGCCTTTAACAGAGGATAGACGTAAGGAACTTGTTAAGGATATTCAGAAAATCGGCGAAAACTCAAAGGTAGCTATTCGTTCAATCCGTCGTGACTGCCTTGAAAAGCTCAAGAGCATGAAGAAGGCTTCTGAAATTACAGAGGACGACCTTAAGGACGGCGAAAAGGAAATTCAAAAAATTACCGACAACTTCATTAAAGAGGTTGACGATATTTCTGCTGCAAAGCAAAAGGAAATCATGGAAATCTAAGTGGATAAAGGACAGTGGCTATCTCAGAGGTAGCCACTGTATAATCATTTTTTAGGGTAGGATTATTATGACAATCGCAAAAGAAAATTTACCGCAACATGTTGCAATTATTATGGACGGCAATGGTCGTTGGGCTAAGCAAAGAGGTCTTAAGCGTACTGAAGGACACAAGGTTGGCGCAGAGGTTTTCAGAGACATTGCAAAATATTGCAGTGATTTGGGTATCAAGCATGTCACCTTTTACGCTTTTTCAACAGAGAACTGGAAACGCTCTAAAACAGAAGTAGCTGCAATAATGAATCTTTTCAGAAAGTATCTTGATGAGATGCAAAGACGAGCTGAGGAGAACGAGGAAGCCGGATATAACATTCGCTTTATAGGCTCAAGAAAGGGTATGCCTAAGGATATAGTTAAGCTTATGGATACAGTTGAGGAACGCTCAAAAGACAAAAGCAACACCTATGTCAATCTCGCTGTGAATTACGGCGGTAGGGCAGAAATAGTTGAAAGTGTGAAGAGTATAGCCGCTAAAGTAAAAAACGGCGAGCTTAAAATTGAAGATATAACTGAGGATACGGTTTCCGACGGAATTTATACTGCCGGACAGCCTGACCCGGATTTAATTATCAGACCAAGCGGAGAATACAGACTTTCCAACTTCCTGCTTTGGCAGTCAGCATATTCGGAAATCTATATCGACGATGTGCTTTGGCCTGATTATAAAAAAGAAGACTTAGACAGAGCTCTTGAGGCTTACGCAAAGAGAAACAGACGCTTTGGCGGTGTGTAATTACTCAGGAATAAAGCATAATTATAAAAAGGATAAAATATTAAATATTCAGGTGAGTTCTATGAGTGAAACTAAAACAAAAAAGAAACTTTTTAAAGGCGAAAGAACCGGGTCAACAATAATTATAATTTTGGCTCTTATAGTTTTTTTGCTGCTTATAATTTTTGACATTACCCCTGCTGTTACAGTGGCGCTTGCAGCTCTTGCGGCAACGGCAACCTTTGAGATAGTCAGAGCTGTTGGAACAAAAAGCAAGCTATTATTTGTTATTTCCTGTGCGGTCAGTGCATTTACTGTTTTGGCTGAGGGCTTTTCCGTACCGCTGCCGAGTGTTTCGGTGATGTACTGTATATATGCGCTGGTACTTATGAGCATTATGGTATTCTTTAATAAAGAAATTAAATTTGTTCACTGCGCTACGGCATTTTTCGCATCTATGGCATTGCCTTTTGCCTTTTTGTGCTTTTTAAGGCTAAACAATATCTCAGATTGGTTTCAAGGCTACACACATGAGGAAGGCATATTCTTTGTTGGCTTAGGCTTTGCCTGCTCATGGCTTACAGACTCCTTCGCTTATCTTGTGGGAAGAAAGTTCGGCAAGCATAAGATGGCACCTGTTATAAGCCCAAAAAAATCAATTGAGGGTGCAATTGGCGGTGTAGTTGTTGCCGCAGCTCTTAATGTGCTTTATCTTTACCTGTTTACTATTGGTTGTAAAAATCTTTATGATTACACCCTTTTTGGCAACGGCAATATGAAATTCCTTTACATAATACCGATTTCTATGGTTCTTTCTGTTATCAGCATGATAGGCGACCTTGCCGCAAGCGTAATAAAAAGAAACTTTGGAATCAAGGATTACAGCCAGCTTCTTCCCGGTCACGGTGGAATTATGGACCGTTTTGACAGCTGCGTTTTTGTACTGCCTACACTTTACTGTATACTTAGATTAATTGCCGAATATACAGTTTAATACTTAATGAAAGAGGAAAATTCTATGGCACAAAAAATTTCTATATTAGGTTCAACAGGGTCTATTGGTACTCAAAGCCTTGATGTTGCCGAAAAGCGAGGCTATGAAATTGTGGCACTCACAGCCGGTAGCAACGCAAAGCTCCTTGAAGAACAGATAAGAAAATATAAACCGAAATATGCCGCATTAGCTGATGAAAAGGCTGCTGAAAGCCTTAAAATCGCTGTTAAAGACGCAGATACGAAGATTTTTTCAGGTATAAAGGGTGTTTGCGAATGTGCGGCGGCAGACGATGCTGACACGGTTTTAAATTCCGTTGTTGGTATTGCCGGACTTGTGCCGACTCTTACGGCAATTGATTGCAAGAAAAATATAGCCTTGGCTAACAAGGAAACTCTTGTTGCCGGCGGACAGCTGGTTATGAATAAGGCAAAGGAAAAGGGCGTTAAGATTTTGCCGGTAGACAGCGAGCATAGCGCAATTTTTCAATGTCTTGAGGGCATGAATAAAAAAGACGAGCTTAAGTCAATTATATTAACAGCTTCAGGCGGTCCGTTTTTTGGCAAGACGAGACAGGAACTTAAGGATGTTACTGTTGAACAGGCGTTAAAACACCCTAACTGGGCAATGGGGGCAAAAATAACAGTTGACAGTGCCACAATGATGAATAAAGGTCTTGAATTGATCGAGGCTGTGTGGCTTTTTGATGTTTCGCCTGATATGGTTGACATTGTGGTCCACAGAGAGAGTGTGATTCATTCTCTCATAGAGTATAAGGATAATTCAGTTATCGCTCAGCTTGGTGTACCTGATATGAGAATACCTATTCAGTACGCTTTGACTTATCCTGAAAGATATGAGTCTCCGGTTAAAAAGCTGAATCTTTGGGAATACGCAAACCTGACATTCTTTAAGCCGGATTATGACACTTTCAGATGTATAAATGTTTGCCGTGAGGCTATTAAAAAAGGCGGTCTTTATCCATGTGTGGCAAATGGTGCAAATGAAATGGCAAACTATCTTTTCCGCAGCGGCAAAATTGGCTTCCTTGACATTGCCGACATTGTTGAAAAGGCGAGTGAAAATGCTCCCAAGTGCGACAGCTACACATTAGAGGATGTTCTCGAAGCTGACAAACAAGCTCGAGTGTTTGCCGAAAATCTATCAAATAAAATATGAACCGGGTGAAATTATGAATGTAAATTTACTTTTTTCTTTTGCTGATGTCAAAGGCAAAATATTACCTCTCATTATAGCTATACTTTTTTTCGGACTCATTATATTAATACATGAATTCGGTCACTTCATCTTTGCAAAGCTTTTTGGCGTAAAGGTAAATGAGTTTGCTTTAGGCATGGGTCCGACAATATTAAAAAAACAGGGCAAGGAAACTAAATATGCAATTCGACTTTTCCCTATCGGTGGCTTTGTTTCAATGGAGGGCGAAGATGAGGAAAGCAGTGACGGCAGAGCTTTTTGCAACCAAAAGGTATGGAAAAGAATGATTATAATCGCTGCCGGTGCAATCTTTAACCTTATCCTCGGCTTGATTATCTGCGCTATTGTTGTTTGTAGCGGTGACCTTGTTGGTACAACAAAAATCGCTCAGTTTTATGATGTTGCTGTCAGCAATCAAGAGGGTGGACTTAAAGTAAAGGATCGTATTATTGAAATTGACGGCAAGCGAGTTTTTTCCGACTATGATATAACCTATTTAATGCAAAGAAATCCAACGGCCACATATGAAATGGTGGTTGAGCGTGACGGCGAAAAAATAACCCTTGATAAGGTTAGCTTCTCAAAAAGAACCAGTGGCAACTTCACTTACAATGAAGATTGTACAATAAGCGGCGTTAGCGCAAATATGAAGGATTACGGCTTGAAGGACGGCGATAAGCTTCTGACAGTTAACGGTGTCGAAGTGCCGACAACAAAAGAAATATTAAACGAAATAGGCAAAGGCAGAGAAAATGATTATGTCTTTGATTTCACTGTTGAGCGTGATGGCGAAATAATAAAGCTGGACGATGTAAAAATGATGTCGGTGACAGTTTTCGACTTTATAGTTTTAGGCGAAGAGAAAAATATTTTAAATGTGACAAAAAATGCCTTCGGTTATACTCTTACCTTTGGCAGGTTAGTTTATTTGAGCCTTTTTGACCTTTTAAGAGGCCAATATGGCATGAACGACTTAGCAGGTCCTATCGGTACTATTTCCGTCATAACCGATATTGCCGAAGAAAGCATTGCAAGTGTCGATTGGTCCTCTCTTTTAATTATGATGGCTATGATTACAATTAATATCGGTCTTTTCAATCTTCTTCCTGTTCCGGCACTGGACGGCGGACACTTGTTCTTCATGTGCTTTGAACTGATTTTCAGAAGAAAGATACCGGCTAAATACGAAAACTATATTCATATTATCGGTTTAGTGTTACTGCTTGTGTTAATGGCTGTTATTTCAGCAAGTGACATTTGGAAGCTTATTTCAGGCAGAGGATTTTATTAATCTCAAGAAGTAGAATTGAATCATTTCTTCAGAAAGGTTCGGTGAAAATATGATTAACTTAAGAAACTCGAAAAAAGTTAAAGTTGGCAATATATATATCGGTGGTGGCAGCAAAATAGCTGTTCAATCTATGCTTAATGTTCCTGCGCACGACAGCGAGGGCAATGTAAAGCAGGCTCTGTCCTTAGAGAAAGCGGGCTGTGAGATTATCCGTCTTGCGGTACCAGACATGGAAAGCGTAAACACTGTTTCAGCGCTGAAAGAGAAGCTTTCTATTCCTGTTGTTGCCGATATACATTTCGACTATAAATTAGCTCTCGCTTCCCTTGAAGCAGGTGTAGATAAAATTCGCATTAACCCCGGCAATATCGGTGCAGACGAGAATGTTAAGGCTGTTGCTGATGCCTGCAAAAGAAAGGGTGTACCTATTAGAATAGGTGTAAATTCCGGCTCGGTGGAAAAAGAAATTTTGGCGAAGTACGGCGGACCGACCCCGGAAGCTATGGCAGAGAGTGCTATGTACCATGTGAGATTATTGGAAAAATTTGACTTTGACGATATTGTTATTTCGATTAAATCTTCAAATGTTTCTAACATGATAGAAGCCTATGAGAGAGTTGCTGAAATGTGTGACTATCCTCTTCATCTTGGTGTTACCGAGGCTGGTACAAGAAGAATGGGTCTTATTAAGTCAAGCATCGGCATTGGCTCACTTCTCACGAGGGGTATTGGTGACACAATAAGAGTGTCGCTCACAGCTGACCCAATTGAAGAGGTATATGCCGGATTTGATATTTTAAAGGCTGTGGGGGTAGATAAAACTACACCGAGACTTGTGTCATGTCCCACCTGTGGCAGAACAAAAATCGACCTTATTTCCCTTGCTGATGAGGTGGAAAACCGACTCAGAGATGTTAAAAAGAACATAACTGTTGCTGTTATGGGCTGTATCGTCAACGGCCCCGGTGAAGCTAAGGAAGCTGATATTGGCATTGCAGGCGGTGACAAAAGCGGTCTCATTTTTAAAAAGGGTGAGGTTTTAAGAAAAGTTGACGAAAATGAAATAGTTGACGAGCTTATGAAAGAAATAGAGAAATTCTAATATAGGTGAATAATGAGTAACAATTTTGAAAGCCTTTTCGGAGAGTTTGAAAACGAAAAGCTCCATGAGGCATTTAGTGAATGTGAAATTGAAAACGTCAGAATATCTATGGAAAAAAAGAGCGTTGAAATAGACGCTCTGTTTCCACGTTTAGTGACATACAGATATATTACCGAGGCTCAACGTGTGCTTAGCCAAAAACTTTTGGTCAACAGCGTTAAAATTGAGAGCCATATGCCGCCGGAAAGCTTCAGCGAGGCTTATTTTACCTCTCTTATAAAGCAGACAAATGAGCTTCTTGCCGCATCAAATGGCTTTTTTGAGGGCAGCACTTGTCATTTTGACGGACGAAATTTAATTATAGAGCTTACTCACGGTGGCAAAGATGTTCTTGAAAGCATAGGCGCTAAAGATGTTATGCAAAGAATTATCTTAAAACGCTTTTCTCGTGAGGTGTCTATAGAATTTGGCGGTAAAACTGAGATTGCTCTTGAAGATGAGCAGGTAACAAATATGATAAAAATCTCTGAGGAGGAAAATCTTCGCTCAAAGGGTATTGACCCGGCAACTGTTAACCAGCCAAAACCAAAGGAGCATAAAATAGTTGAAGGAATTCCTCTTTATTTAGAGACAGCAAGACCTATTTACGGCACAAAAATAACGAAAAATCCTAAGCCGCTTAGTGAAATAGCTCCCGACGAGGGTAGCTGTGTTGTTTGGGGCGATGTTTTCGGTTTTGAAAGCCGAGAGACAAGAGATGGAAGAAGTCTTATTATCACCTTTAACATAACCGACGGCACATATTCTTACACCTGCAAGGTTTTTGAAAGAAAAGAAGACTGCGAAATTATAATGAAGCGCATTAAAAACGGTGTAACTGTACTGCTCAGAGGTGACCTTCGTTTTGACAAATTCTCAGGTGAAAATGTTATCTCACCAAGAGCTATTTCTCTTGTTGATAAGATTCCTAAAATGGATAATGCCGATGAAAAGAGAGTTGAGTTGCACCTTCATACCAAAATGTCTATGATGGACGGTGTAACAGATGCATCTGTTCTTGTTAAAAGAGCTATTGAGTGGGGACATAAGGCAATTGCCATTACTGACCACGGTGTTGTTCAGGCGTACCCCGAAGCTGTTAAAGCAGCCGGCGGTAAGATTAAAATAATCTATGGCATGGAAGGCTACTTTATAGACGATACAGAGCAAAGCTTTGAGGATTGGAAAAAATCTAAAAACAAGTATTATCATCAGATTATTCTTGCGAGAAACTCTACGGGACTTAAAAATCTTTATAAGCTTATAACTTTGTCAAACCTTGAGTATTTCCACAGAAGACCTATTGTTCCCAAAAGTGAGCTTATTAAGCATAGAGAGGGCCTTATTATAGGCTCAGCTTGTGAAGCCGGTGAGCTTTACAGAGCTATTGTTGCAGGGGAGAGCAACGAAAAAATAATGAAGATAGCTTCTTTCTATGACTATCTTGAAATTCAGCCCTGCGGCAACAACGAATATATGATAAGAAGCGAAAAATTCCCCAATGTTCAAACTGTGGAGGATATACAAAACTTCAACCGCAAGGTTATACATATTGCCGACGCTTTGGGAAAGCCGGTTGTTGCAACTTGTGACGTGCATTTCATTGATCCTGGCGATGCAAAATTCAGAGCTATACTTATGGCGGGACAAGGCTTCACCGATGCGGATAATCAAGCACCACTGTATTTCCGCACAACTGAGGAAATGCTTTCTGAGTTCGCTTATCTTGGCGAAGACACAGCGAAAGAAATAGTTATAACCAACACAAATAAAATTGCGGATATGATTGAGACTATCATACCTATTCCACACGGCAACTTCCCGCCAAGCCTTGAGGGTGCCGACGAAGAATTGACAAGACTTTGTTGGGATAAGGCAAAGTCGCTTTATGGTGATCCTGTTCCCACCTATGTTGCTGAACGTCTTGAAAAGGAGCTGACATCGATTATAAAGCACGGTTTCGGTGTCCTTTATATGATCGCTCAAAAGCTTGTGCAAAACTCAGAGGAACACGGCTACCATGTTGGTTCGAGAGGTTCAGTTGGTTCGTCTTATGTTGCCAACGCTTCGGGTATATCTGAGGTTAATCCTTTGGCGCCTCATTACAGATGTCCTGAATGTAGATATAACGAATTTTTCTTAAACGGTGAGGTTGGCTCAGGCTATGACCTGCCACCTAAAAATTGTCCCAAATGCGGCACGCCAATGGCAAGAGACGGTCACGACATTCCCTTTGAAACCTTCCTCGGCTTCAAGGGCGACAAAAGCCCTGATATTGACCTTAACTTTTCGGGCGAATATCAATCGAGAGCTCATAAATACACAGAGACTCTTTTCGGTGACGGTCACGTTTTCAAGGCGGGTACTATTGCAAGTGTTGCTGATAAAACGGCTTACGGATATGTTAAAAAGT
>CAYWKY010000068.1:0-9276 GCA_964458915.1 uncultured Faecalibacterium sp. | reverse complement strand
AGGTCTTTTCTAAACATCATAAAAAAGCCGAAGGACATAAGCAAGGTGACAGTTATCATAATTCTGATTTTTGTTTTCCATGTCATACCTTGACCCTTAACATAGGTTTCGAGATTGTTTTTATAAAGCTTAGTGCCAATAAACCAAGTGTGAAGCTTCTCTGAGCTTTTGCCAAAGCAAAAGGCCGCAAGGAGCAAAAACGGGAATGCGGGAAGCATTGGCAGCACAGCACCAACGGCACCTAAGCCCACACCTATACAGCCTAATATAACGAAGAATATCTTTTTGGCTTTCATTGTTCTGACTCCATTCTTTTTTTCTCTTTTTTGCTTTCAATAAGATGGCTTATAGCCATTTTCGGGTGATAAAATATCATTCTCGGCCCTGAAAAACGCATGACCTGACGGATTTTTTCACGCATTTCAGGCTTGTAACAGTGAACCTTGCAATTTGAGCAAAAGGTTTTAGTTTCCATAAAAGGACATTTGTCGCTTCTTTGTTCGGCATAAAGCTTAAGCTTTTCACATTCAGGGCAAAGCCCATGCTTGTTGCCGTGACATTTTTTGCAGTAAAGCTTTATCATTTCGCCTACAATGTGTTTTTCTTTTTCTCTTTTAGATTCCGTGCTTTCCATTAGCTCATCCTCCCATGCTCCACGCAATAAACCTTATGGGCAATTCTCATTGTGGATTCTCTGTGTGACACAAGCAGAACGGTTTTATTTTCGCTTTCCTGTTTAAGCGACTTTAATATGACCGCTTCATTGAGTGAGTCAAGGTTACTCGTTGGCTCGTCGAGAAGCATAAACGGCGCATCGTGTAAGAAGGCTCTTGCAAGGCCGATTCTTTGTTTTTCTCCGCCGGAGAGTGTGTCGCCAAGCTCACCGACCTGAGTGTCATAGCCATTTGGGAGACTTTCTATAAAGTTGTGAAGTGAAGCTTTTTTGCAGGCATTTATTATTTCCTCGTCGCTTGCGTCGAGTTTCGCTATTTTAATGTTGTTCTTAATAGTATCTTTGAAAAGGTGAGTTTCCTGTGTGACAAAGCTTTCAATATGTCTCAAATTTTTTGTGTCAATACTGTCAATGTCTCTGTCTGAAATGCTCACTTTACCCTTTTGAACTGACCAAAAACGCATAAATAGTTTTAAAAGTGTTGATTTACCGCTGCCGCTTTTGCCGACTATGCCGACGATTTTATCCTTTGGTACGTCAAGCGTGAGATCGTTTAGTATTTCTTCATCACCATATGAAAAGCTGATGTTTTCAGCCTTTGCGCCATTGAAATCAATATATGGCTTGCCTACAATGTCCTTTGTGACAGGCTCTTCGTCAAGTATATCAAGCACTCTGTTGCCTGCTGCGAAAGTGTTTTGCAATGTACTGCCAAGATTAGCTAAGGCTACCGATGGACCGAAGGAGCTTATTAATGTTACAACGCTTACGAGTACCCCTTTAAAATCAACTTGACCTTTTGTGTAAAGATAAACGGCTGTGAAAAGCATTATTAAATCAAAAATCAGAATAAGGGAATTTGTGACGGCCACATTTCTGCCGCTGACCTTTTTCATTCGCTCCTCGTCCTTAGATATATCCTCAGTCAGCTCTGTCATTTTATTTAGGCGTACACCGCCTGCGCCATACTGTATAATCTCACTTAGACCTCTTAGAGAGTCAAGAATAAATGAGCTGATATTGCCGGATTTATCTCTGAATTTTTGACCGTCATCACGGCTGACTTTTGAAATAATAAGGGGAACAATAACTCCAACTGTAATGTGAGCTAAAAGCGCAATTATAGCGAAGATGGGACTAAAGCAGAAAAGAAAACCGCAAATGAAAATGGTGAAAAGGGCGGCAATAACAATAGGAGAAATTGTGTGAGCGTAGAACACCTCTAAAAGCTCAATATCCGAGGTTATAACTGATATTAAATCTCCTTTGTCTCTGCCCTCTAATTTTGCGGGGCAAAGTCTTCTCAGTGCCACGAACACCTTGTCTCTAATAAGAGCCAAAAGCTTAAAGGCGATAAAATGGTTGCAGGATTGTTCGGCATATCTGAGAAGTCCACGAACAGCGGCGAAAATAAGCAGGCAGGCTGTTATAGCACCAAAAGAAATTGCTGTAGAAAAGCCTAAGACTTTAGCGGTGGCAAAGGCTCCGAAGATAGTTATGAAGCTTGCACAAATGTGACCGACAAGACCCATTATGATAGCCAAAACCATATAAAGAGCAAGAGGCTTTACAAGAGTTATAAGTCTTGCCATGATTTTAAAATTACTTCGTTTCATTAGTCTGCCTCCTTTCCGGTGTAATGTTCAAGCTCCTGTTGAGATGTCCAAAGCTTATAATAATCGCTGTAATTTTCTAAAAGGGTTGTGTGTGTACCGCTTTCGGTAACACTGCCTTTGTCTAAAACATAAATTTTATCTGCGTCTTTAACATTGGCAAGTCGATGGGAAATAAGAATAACTGTTTTAGTTTTTGAAAGAGTATGAATAAGCTCCATTATGTCGTTTTCGCTTTCCACATCAATGTTTGAGGTAGCTTCATCGAAAATATATATGGGTGAACCGTGGAGTATTGCTCTTGCAAGAGCAAGTCTTTGACATTGACCGCCTGAGAAGTTACTGCCTTTTTCTGTTAGTTGAGTGTCAAGACCATTTTCGCTTTTTAAAAAGTCGGAAAGCTTAACCTTTTGAAGTACCGCCCAAAGCTCTTCGTCCTTTGCAGAGGGCTTTCCCATAAGAAGATTGTCTCTTACGCTGCCTTTGAAAAGATAGCTGTTGTGACCGACATAGGTTATATGCTTCATAAGCGCTTGCTCTGAAATGTCGCTTAACTCAACGAAGCCGAGAGTAACATTGCCACTGTAATTTTTGTTTCTGCCCATTAATATTGAGGCTATTGTCGATTTTCCGCAGCCGCTTTCACCGACAATGGCTGTGAAGCTGTTTTCAGGGAAGCTGAGAGATATTCCGTGAAGAATTTCTCTGTCAGCGGTGTAGGAAAATGTAAGATTTCTGACTAAGATGTCATTTGTATTAATAGGAATATCTTCTTTTGTGTGGATAGCTTCCTTTAAATCTAAAAGCTTAAAAATTTTGTCGCTGGCAGCCATGCCGTTCATGGCAATATGGAAGAAAGAACCTAACTGTCGCATGGGAATGAAGAAATCAGCAGACAGAAGAATTATAAGAAGACAACCCCAAAGTGTAATGTTGCCGTGTCTGAACTGAGAGACAGCAAGGATAATTCCGAGGGCAGCGCCGGCATAGGCAATAAGATCCATAATAGTTATGGAGTTAAGCTGCATAGTCAGCACTTTCATGGTTATCTTTCTAAAAAGCTCTGCTTGCTCATTCATTTGCTCATTTTTAAATTTATCTGCGCTATAAATTTTAAGAGTGGTAAGGCCTTGAAGATTTTCCAAAAAGGTGTCACCGAGGGCAGTGTATTGACCCCAATATTTTGATAAAAGCTTTTTTGCCCAACGCTGAACTGCGACGATGGTAACAGGTATCAAGGGTACACAAACAAGAAGAACAATTGCGCAGGGAAAGCTTATGAAGCTAATAACCCCAAACAGGGTCAGCGGTGCTAACATTGCGTAAAAGAATTGTGGGAGATATGCCCCAAAATAAGTTTCCAGCTGGTCAACACCTTCAACAGCAACTTGAATAACCTCTGAGGTTTGAACCTTTTCGTTATAAGCTGCGCCTATTTTTAAAAGCTTTGAGTAAATTAACCGACGCAGCTTAAGCTTTACAGATTTAGATGAAAGGTAGCCCATTCTGCTTGAACCTATAGCACAAATGAACCTAACTATAAGAGCTGTTAGTGTTACGGCAAGGGTAGAAACAAGGCTTTCTTTTGTGATGCTGCCGAGAAAGGTATCACTGAGAAGCTTAGTTATACTTGCCATCATTGTTATGTTTGAGGCAAGACCTATCCACTGAAAAGCTACATTGCCTGCAATATACTTTTTGCTTTCGCTAACTTGGGATATGAGTCGTTTATTTATCATCATGCTTTATCATCTTCTTTCTTGTGTACTGTTAAAATAGCTAAGGTGCAAGCGGCACAAACGAATAAAATCATCATTGCAATGTCTGTCATAGAGGCATGAGCTGTTTCTTCGCTTTTTTCACTATTTGTGTTTTGTGCGGCTTGTGAAGTAGTCGGCGCAGTGCTTTGAACTGTCGTTTGTGTGGGTGCTGTCGTTGTTTCTTTCGTACCGGTGAGGTCAGCTTGGGTAGTGGCAACTGTTGTTTCTTCCTTAGCTTTATTTGTTGTGGTGGTACCGCTTTCATCTCTTTCGCTTTCATCGGCACTTATAAGCTTAGCGGAAGCGTAGTCTATTCTGAGCCTTGCAGAAGGTGACATGGGCATGACGGGTACGCTGAATTTAAGACCGATGTCGCCGTCTTTCATAACGGGAATTTCAAAACCCTGCTCATAGGTTTCTGCGCCTACAGTTATTTCTGATACTGGGGTACATTCAGCCACATCGCCCTCAAGTGAGCCGTCCAAATAATAAGAAAATGAAATTGATTTCATATCTGTTGTGAGAGGAAGGACAATAGTTTTTTCGCCTGAACTGACTTTCAACAGAGCCTTTTGAGCGACATACTTGTTTCCGAAGGACTCTTTTTCGTCCTTCTTGTGCATTAGTGTCACGTTGACCTCATGTGTACCGTCCTTGAGATTTTCGCCGTGTACACACAGGCAAAACATGGAAAGCATTAAAGTCAAGGATAAAATAAGAGATGCGATTTTTTTCATAGGAAAACCTCCAAATGTGTTAGTTGAAACTAACTAATAAAATAATTTTTTGTTAGTGCCGACTAACTGCAAAGGCAAAATAAATTGTTAGTTGGCACTAACTGAAAGGGCAATTAAAAAGGTTAGATAACACTAACCAAAATATATTATATCAGGATAATTCTATTTGTCAAGGGAATAGCTTGAAATATTACACGAAATAAACAGCGAAAACATTCCTTACGATTATCTTAAGTTTCTATATGTTGCCTTGATTTATCTTATACATGATGCTAAACTGTAAGCAGAAAACTCAGGAGGTTTAAAATGAAAAAGGTTATAAAAACGACATCTATGGTTTTTGGAATACTATTGCTTTTAAATGCGGCACTTTTAGCTGTAATAGCAAATTTAAATATAGGTCTTTTGCCGGTGGTTTGCCTCGGCTTAATGTTGACACTCTATGGAGCCTTTTTTGATAAATTATGCACTAAAAAGATAGTTAATGCCTTTGTTATAGCTGTTTTGGCGGTACTTATAAGCTTTGGCTCATTTTTAGGCGCTTTTGGTGGCAAGGATAATGCAACCTACGACGAAAAGACGGTTATTGTTTTAGGGTGCGGCATTAGAGGGGAAAGAGTAAGTGTGGGACTTGCCAAGCGTCTCGATAAAGCGGCGCAGTACCACAAAAAGAACCCGAAAGCAACGATTATTGTTTCAGGCGGTCAGGGACCTCAAGAGGACATAAGCGAAGCTTTGGCGATGAAGCGTTATCTTGTAAGCAAAGGAATATCCGAGGATAAAATAATAATGGAGGACAAATCGACCTCCACTATAACTAACTTTAAATATTCTCATGAAATAATGAACGAAATGGGCTTGCCGGAGGATTCGGTGGTTTTCGTTACAAACGCCTACCATGTTTATCGCAGCGCAAGCTATGCCAAAAAAGAAGAACTTCAGGTGAAGCATTTAGGCACTAATATTATTTGGTACACAATCCCTATGAATTATATGCGTGAAATGTTGGCTGTGGTCAAAATGTGGGTGTTTGATTAATTAATTTTGCATCTTCGCTTCACTAATCAAAATATATTTATAAATTTACCATAAAAACTTTGATAAATTACTGGCAAATACTGTGAAAAGTGTTGACTTTTGTCAACTGGGATAGTATAATCAAAAGGCAATCCAAAATAAGTGGTGGAGTCTGTCATAGAGCTATAGCTCTATTTGTTTTCGGGTGCTATTCAGTTTTTGTATGAGTGCTGCCAGAATATATTGTGACAGAATCCGCCTGAGTGTGGATTCTATTTTTATTAAGACTCAGGGAGAAAAGGAGAGATTAAAATGAGTCCTATTACAATCACAGCTCTGATTATTTTTGCTGTCACATATATTCTTATGTTGGCGTTTCAAAAAATCAGACCCCATGTCACTGTTGTCTCAGCCCTTGTTTTTATTATTTTAGGCGTTATTGCGGCAACAAATCCCGGTATTTTTGGCGAAGGCTTTTTCGCTCTTTCAGACGGTAGCTTTACATACGGAATAAAAGATGCTCTATCTGAAATTGACTGGAATGTTATAATGATGATAGCCGGTACAATGGGTACTGTTTATCTTTTCATTGAGTCAAAAATGCCACAACTCATGTCGGATATTCTCATATCTAAAATGCCGAACATGAAATGGGTCGTCGTTGCCCTGTCGCTTTTTGCAGGCATAGTTTCCGCTTTTGTTGACAATGTTGCTACAGTTCTTATGATAGCTCCTGTTGCCCTTGCTTTTTGCAAAAAAGTCAACATCTCACCTGTACCGTCAATTATATGTATTGCCATATCCTCCAATCTTCAAGGTGCGGCTACTCTCGTTGGGGACACAACCTCAATTTTGCTGGCAAAGGCTGCCGGTCTAGATTTTTCAGATTTCTTTGTTCACGACGGACATATAGGTATGTTCTGGGTCGTTGAGGCAGGTGCCATTGTCAGTGCCCTTATAATTCTGTTTATGTTCCGCAAGGATAATGACAAAATTTCCTTTAGCGGCCGCACAAAGGTTGAAGATAAATTCCCGACCTTCCTTCTTGTTGGTACTGTAGTATCCCTTATCGCTGTTTCATTTATTCCCTATAAAGACAGCGCTGCTCCCGGTCAACTTTATAAGCCTGATATTACAAACGGTATTATTTGTATAGCCTTTTTCCTTATCGGTATTCTCAGAGAGCTTTTACTCAAAAAGAATAAGGAAATAGTTAAGAATGCTTTTAAAGAGATAGACTATTACACAATCGTACTTTTAACAGGTTTATTTATTGTTATCGGTGGTGTTAAGAGCGCCGGAGTTATTGATGTTATAGGTGACGCTATAGCTTCACTTGGTTCAGGCTCAGTTTTTGTGGTTTACACAATTATAGTGTGGATGAGCGTATTGCTCTCTGCATTTATTGATAACATTCCCTATACTGCAACAATGCTCAGTATAGTTCCCGTTATAGCAAGCGAAATTGGTATAGAGCCGACACTGCTTTACTATGGACTTCTTTGTGGCGCAACTCTCGGCGGAAATCTGACACCAATTGGTGCCAGTGCAAATATTACCGGTATAGGCATACTCAGAAAAGAGGGCTATGAGGTTAAGTCGTCAACCTTTATGAAGTACAGCGTACCTTTTACTCTTTCGGCTGTTATTACAGGCTATATTATGCTGTGGCTTATTTGGATGTAAAATAGAAGTAATTATATGTTTAAAGGGTTTCTTTGGAGCTTATCCAAAAGAAACCCTTTTCTGTGTTATTACTGCTTTTTTGTTTTGTTTTTATTCAGATAATATATAGGCGCACCAACAAATAACATACCGCCTAAAATATTGCCTATGGTAACGGGGAGAAGGTTGCCTTTTAGAAAAACTATTATGTTCAGCGAGCTGAGCTGCTGAGCTGTGAAACCGTAGGCCTGCTGCGCCAGCGAGAGATAGTCGGCATTTTCGCAGGCGAAAAGACCTGCTGTTATATAGTACATATTAGCCACACAATGCTCGAAGCCGGCAGTAACAAAAAGCAAAATAGTGAAAAAACAGGCTAAAAGCTTGCCGGTGACATCCTTAGCGCAGGAAGCCATAAACACAGCGGCGCAAACTAAAATATTACAAAGGATACCCGAAGCTATGCCCTGAGAAAAGGATATGTTGACTTTTCCAAGGGCAACCTTTATTGTGTAAGCTCCAAGCATACCTGAAGAATAGTCAAGTTGTCCGCTGAAATATGTTAAAGCTGATATTATTAAAGCTCCGACGAAATTTCCTATGTAAACGAAGAAAAGAAATTTTACTACATCAAATAGCTTTTGCTTTTTATCGAAAACACTTATCACTGCAAGACAGTCGCCGGTAAACAGCTCTGCACCAAGTAAAACGACCATCATAAGGCCAACGGGAAAGACAACAGCCGCCGCAAGACGAGAGAGTCCCACATTTGAAATGCTGTGCGCCGCCACACTGCTTGCTCCTGCTCCCATAGCTATCATAGCTCCGGCTAAAACGGCTTTCCCGAATATTTTTGTTGGCGACGATTTAACCTTACTGTGGCAACCTTTAATATAATTTTCTACCACTTCTTTAATTGTAAAAAAACCTTCCAAGAATAAAACTCCTTATTTATATGATAAATGGCATTTGCCTTAGCGCATTGTACCAAAAAAGGTTACAAATTACAAGTCAAATGCCAAATTTATTTTACATATTAAAATATGCTTTGAGTTTTTCTATTGAAAAAGGAGTCTTTTCTCTTTTTTCGGCCACCGGCTTTTTTATAGGTGAGTTTTTGGGGTACGGGGCAGGCTTGAGACCTTGGAGCTTCGCCGGCTCATCCACTGCCTTTTCGCCGCAAAGAGGACATTTTGTATAGGTTTCAGATAAATCCACATTGCATGATTTACATCTCATTATTCACACTCTCCGTTTCCGTGGGTACTTTCCACTCTGATGTTTAGCCCTTGTTGGGTGAGAATTCTTACACATTGCTTTGCCCAGCTTGTGTCATGGTTGAGAATTGAGAAGCAAAGAGAGAAGAATCCGTTGCCGCTAACTGCGGAGCAAGTGCTGACAAGACCATAACCGCTTGTGTCACCGTTAACACCGTCAACACGCTCAACCCTATTCTTTAAAACATCGGGCAGATCATATGCACCGGTGTTGGTGAGTATGGTAGTGTTTGCGCTGTGGCTACCGTGCTGCATCATTCTGATAACGGGAAGCTTAATGAAATTGGGAACAACTTTAATTACAGGGTTGTTAACAAGTGAGCCGAATTTATTAAGCTGCTTTTGAAGCTCTTCTTTTTTCAAATAACTGCTAAGCTGACCCTTGACAGCGTCGCAAACCTCATCAAATGTCCAATCAGTTCTGCCGTGGGGGTGAAAATCGATTTTTGTTTGAATAGTGAAGTTTCTTATAGATTTAGTTGAGAAAAATCTTCTTAAATTTACCGGTATACCAATGCAAATATTTTCATTGATAGG
>CAYWKY010000067.1:0-9450 GCA_964458915.1 uncultured Faecalibacterium sp. | reverse complement strand
AAAAAATATATAACAAAATATAGTAAATAGAAATTTAATCTTCAAGCAAAATCAGCTGTCATTGTAAGACAAGGATTCTTATCAATAAAGCAATATATTTATAGTAGCCACAAAACAGTGTTTTTATGGCTACTTATTTTTATCTTTATCACATTTGCTATTGACATTAGTACGAAATCATACTATAATATATGAGTACTATTTCGTACTCGGAGGCTAAAACATGGAAAAAGCTTATGACAAAGTTCAACGGATTAATTGTTTAGCGAATGATTTAGATTTGATATATCATCAAGCAGCTCGAAAGTTCGGCGTGTCCGACAGCGTTCTGTGCGTGTTATATATGATTTATGAAAAAGGTGACGGCTGCTTGCTTTATGATATATGCAATGAAAGCGGTATCAGCAAGCAAACTATAAACTCAGCTATAAGGAAGCTGGAAAAGGATGAAATCCTATTTTTGGAGCAGGACAAAGGCAAAACAAAACGAATCCGCCTAACCGAAAAAGGCAAAGCTTTTATCTTGCAAACAGCTGCTCGCTTGTATGAAGCTGAGAGCAACGCTTTTGCTGATTGGTCACAAGAGGAATATGAATTATATATAAAGCTTATGAAAAAAAATATCCATTCATTGCAAATACAAGTTGACAAAATAGAGACAAAGGATTTATAAAGAATAACACTAAGTCTAAAGTTTTGCGGCGGTACATAGTACCCGGCAAGCTATTTGAAGATTTCTTCTCGTTTGATTATCATGACGGCGATAAAAGCCTGTTAGAAGCGACTACATGAGAATAACCAAATAACCTTGATAAAGTTTGATAAAGACCCTCTAAAGCCCGTAAAATCATTAGGCTCACTTAGAAATCGACCTATCACTTAACTGTAAGAATATTAAACATTTGGCCTGCTGTTGCGAATTCTGCACAGCACCAGTTTAGGAGAATAAAATGAAACAACAAATACAATTATCAGACCATTTTTCTTATTCCCGCTTAATTCGTTTTACGCTGCCGTCAATTGGCATGATGATATTTGCATCAATTTACAGCGTTGTTGACGGCTTTTTCGTCTCAAATTTTGCCGGGAAAACACCTTTTGCAGCTGTAAACCTCATTATGCCATTTTTGATGATTTTATCCACTGTTGGCTTAATGTTCGGTACCGGCGGCTCTGCCATAGTGGCAAAAAAATTTGGCGAAGGCGACAAAGAAAGAGCAAATAAATATTTTTCCTTGTTTGTTTATGTCACCTTTGTTTTAGGTCTAATTTTTGCCCTTCTCGGCATTGTATTTATTCGGCCTATTGCCAAGCTCTTAGGTGCTGAAGGCGAAATGCTTGAAAATGCAGTAGTTTATTCTCGCATAATTTTATTGGCTCTTCCCTTTAACGTGCTTCAACTTCTGTTCCAATCTTTTTTTGTTACAGCTCAAAAGCCTAAGCTGGGACTAATTGTAACTATATCCTCAGGTGTAACAAATATGCTTCTTGATGCCATTCTTGTTATATCTCTTGCGCAGGAATATAAGTTAATCGGTGCCGCTATAGCCACAGCTTTAAGCCAGGTTATCGGCGGTGTTGTTCCTCTGTTTTATTTCGCCGGAAAAAACAGCAGTATTTTGCGATTAGGCAAGACAAACTTTAGCGGAAAAGCTGTTATACGCGCTTGCACAAATGGCTCATCTGAGTTTATGAGCAATATATCTATGAGCCTTGTGGGTATGCTTTATAACATTCAGCTTTTAAAATATGCCGGAGAAAACGGTGTAGCCGCTTATGGCGTAATGATGTATGTCAGCATGATATTTGCAGCTGCATTTATGGGTTATTCTATTGGTACCGCCCCGGTAATAGGTTATCATGACGGCGCAAAGAATTATGATGAACTAAAAGGATTGCTCAAAAAGAGCCTTATTTTGCTTGCTGTTACAGGTGTGTCGATGATTTTATCAGCAAAATTGTTGGCGAATCCACTTGCTAAGCTTTTTGTTGGCTATGATAATGAGCTTATGGAGCTGACAACTTTTGGATTTAAAATATTCTCACTTTCCTTTGCTTTTATGGGCTTTGCGATTTTCGCTTCATCATTCTTCACAGCTTTGAATGACGGCTTAACATCAGCGGCTATTTCATTCCTTCGCACTTTGGTTTTTCAAGTTGCCGCAGTTTTAATTCTGCCTATATTCTGGGAAATCAACGGAGTGTGGTTGTCTATTGTTGTGGCTGAATTTATGGCAGTAGTTATAAGTGCCATATTCCTTATAGCAAAGAGAAAGAAATATCATTATTTGTAATTTAATAAATATCTAAAAAAATTTAGAGCTGCAAATTTCCTTTTGCAGCTCCTTTTTTACCAATTATAATCTACTTCTTCCTCATTTATAATCCATTTTTCAGGCGTTTTCCTTTCGTACCAGTCAAGGGGCTTAATGTTAAAATCTTGCTGATAAGCTTTAAAAGCAGCTGAAATATCTTTCTTTTGCTCAGCTGTAACCTTACAGCAAGATAAAAACAGTGCCGTATTGCTCCTTGAAAGGAGATGAAGCCATTGCTTGTTTTTCTCCCATGGTATCTTGTCGTCAAGAATACCCACACAGTCTGCGTCCACCATATAGAAAGCATTGTTTTGCGCCAGACGAAAGGCAAGAGTGTTAATGCCCATTTTTTTAGTTCTTTCCCATTCAACACCACTTGTGTCGTCGCCTGTTCTGTTTATTTGTACTAAGCCGGCGCAAAGGTGAGATATAGTGTTGCAACCGATAATCAGCATCTCACCGCAAGTCTCTTTAATAAGTCGGTATAAATCCAAAACAATTTCAGCATTAGTTTTTGTGCGGTCATAAAAATGCCAATTGTCAATTTTTGTGATTGTTTCGCTTAAATCCTTGCCGTAATCTCCAAACAAATCAACTGTTGTGAAATCATGCTTTATAAGCTCGTAACCCCAATTTTTGATTTTTTCAATGTCACTTTTTATTAACTGCTGCACCTTCGGGTGAGTCGGGTCAAGATAAATTCTTTTTCCGCCTCTTTCAATTCTCATATCCGAAGATATTGACTCCTCATTATTATGCAAAAATCTTATCCATATGCCGGGTCTTGCCCCAACGCTTTTTATGTCGCTACACAGTGCCGTCATATCTTTAAATTTTTCGTTTGGTACCCACGGGCCTACATTTCCCTGCTTTTGCCAGCCGTCGTCAATTACCATAAACGGCGGGTTATCTATACCTTTCGCAAGCTCCACTTGCAATTTCGCATCTGCCACAATTTCTTTGTAATTGTTATTTCCATAGGCATAGTACCAATCATTGCCACCGTAAATTTTAAAGGGAGGCAAAATCGGATTTTCGCAAAGAGCCTTGCAATAATCGCAAAGGCAAAGATAAGGCTCAGTGTTTTGGTACTGTTTAAGCAAGAACGTTGCAAGATGAATTTTTCTGCCATGAAGCTGAACTCCGTTTCCTCCGTTTCGGCAATCAACTAAAGCTAAAATACCCGTTCGGTCGTACCTAAAGCTAATAAAAGCATTTGGCTGAGTTTTAACACCGAAGCAAAAGCTATCCGTCTTGTTAGTGGCAAGAAAATACCAAGGCATGTAGCGGTCATTGTCTTTAATATTCACAAATTCCAGCTCACCGTAGCTTCTCTCCCATGCGTCTGCCAGTATAATTATATTGTCATCACTGTCAAATTTCCAATTTAACTCAATAAATTTTGGTTCACTGACATTGGCGCTCAAATATAAATCCAGTTGATTATTATTTAGCTGTGTTTCAATAACTGCATCTATATTTTCCTGTTGACATATTATTTTTGTCGAAAATCGACTCAATTCAAAATTATTCATTTTAATACCTAATTAATTCTTTCTGTTATATAATTTGATAGTCATTATTAGCGGCATAAACCTTTAATAAGAAATGCGGGCTTGTCACACTTAGGTGACAGCCCTTTTCTTGTTTATTTTTTCGCTATATCAGCTATAATTTCCACACATTTGTCCTGACCTAAAAATCCGCTATCAAGGCACAGATGATAATTTTCAGCTATGCCCCACTCTCTGCCGGTGAAATATTTATAGTTGACCTTTCTTTTTCCGTCCTTCTCAGCGAGTCGCTTTTCAGGGCTTTTATCGGTCACTCCGTAATTTTCAACAATGCGCTTAGCCTTGTAAGCAGTGTCTGCGTGAATGAAAACATTCATGCAATCCTCTCTTTGACGAAGTATATAATCGGCGCATCTGCCAACAATGACACAATTGCCTTTTTCCGCAAGCTCAAGAATAACCTTGCACTGAGCCGACCACAAATAATCGTTTGCGTTCATTCCTCTGGTGTGAGCTTGAGCAACGCCTGAAGAAAACGCATATGAAAGCATACTTTTGCCCGGCGCATATTCCCCTGCGTCAGCAATATATTCAGGGTCAAAGCCTGTTTCCTTAGCCACTCTTTCAACAAGCTCACTATCATAATAGTCGTAGCCTAATTTTTCGGCAACAAGCTTACCTATGCTTCTGCCACCGGAACCAAACTGCCTTGAAATAGTAATAATTTTCTTCATAAATTCCACCCCTTTAAAGGTTTATTTTCATCTTAATTATACAACAAAAAACTTTTCATTATCAATATAAAATATAAACAAAAAGCGCCCTCGGTTTTTGTGCGAGGTACGCCTTAGAATCATCTTTCATAATAATTTTGAATATAATCAGTGACCTTGTCGCTGTCAATGCCCAAGGAAAAAGCGAATTCTTCCCTTACAAGCTTTTCAGCGGAAGAAAAGAAGCCTTCGTCGGTACCGCTTAACTTTTTCCCATCAGCAGAAAGCTTCTGCTTTCTTGAATAGAGACATCTAATAAGAGCTAAAAGCTCCGCTGTAATGCCACCGTCAAGTATTCTATGGAAATTTTCGTTTCTGTTTTGTCTGTTATCTATCCAATCAACAGACACATCTTTGCTCTTATCAAGAAGCTTTTTTATCTCTTGTTCGCTCATAGGCGCTCTGAGCTTGCTGCTGCAAAGCTCCTCGTTATCCACAGGCACATAAAAGGTGGATGACGGCGAGTTAAGAGGAGACAGCACATAGTAGGTCTTAAACGGCGCAGATTTAGTGAAAGCCATTTTCTTAACACTCTTTATCTCGCATATTCCGTATGTGTCATAAACCAAAAACGTACCCTCGGGATATATTTCTTTCATGCCCAACCTCCGAATGATATTTTAACTATTATATTATATCAAAAGAATTTTTTCTTTTCAAAGGACATTTTCACTAAGTTTTATGTGTAACCGTATTGTGCATTATTAATAATTCGTTAAAAAATCGACAGAGCATATCCGATGTAGATTAATTTTTTTTGTTATTAATTACCAATTTTGTAATTGTGATTTTGTTAATTTCATTCAGAATACTTAATAAAAATCTCCTCAAAATTATGTGCATATTGACTAAAATTTAAACTTTGTTCAAAAATATATTGACAAGCAACGACCGCATATAGTAAAATGTAAGCGAGTAAAGTGGAGTATAGCTCTATATTATATGAAGTTTTGCGAAAGGAGTAAGTTATAATGGATTTCAACGCTTTTATGGTTGTTTGGAAAGAGTTCCTTAGTTTTATGGATCGTGTTGTTCAGTGGTTACAGTATGTATTCGGTGGAGATGATGCTACATGGCCTCCCAATGAGTACCCCGACATAAACGAAGACAAACAATAATTTGAATCTACTTATGTAGAAAGGAGTTATTCACTATGGAGTGGCAAGAACTCATAGAGAAAATTTATCTCGCAGTTTCCAGAGTTTTCGATGGTTTCTTTGAATTCATCGATTCTATAATCAAGAAGATTTACAACTAAACATTACATAACCTCCTCGCTTATAAGGCTGAGGAGGTTTTAATTTCAAACTAAAGGGAGAGCCGCTAAATTAGCTGTGGCTCTCCCCTTTTTAATTTTGTGTTATGAGCCTATTAAGCCCTCAAACAGTGACACATCAAAGCCCTGATCCTTATACTTTTCATACATATCAATATTGTTGATAATATTGACGATTCTTGTAACAAAGAATAAAAGCTTAATATATGGCTTTGAATTTCTAAGCTGATGACCGCCAACATTATCTGTTTTATCTATTGTCAAAGAATAGAAGTTTTTGTCACCGTCAACAGTATAGGATTTAATTGTAAGGCTATCTTCGCTGAAATCAAGAAGATTATAAATCTGATCCTGCTCTAAGAAGGTGAAGGCTGCGTTTTCGCCTATGGGCGGAATTTCACCGTCGCTTGTAAGAAGAGGAGCAAGATTATTCAGCGAACCGGAAGCAAGGTAAACAGTACCTGTGGGATTTTTAATTTTGCTTGCACCGGCAAGGCCTTGAACTGTTTTATTGCCATAAATAACGTTAGATACACTATAGTAATGGCTGTGACCATAAAGGCAAAGGTCAACACCAAATTGGTCAAACAGCGGAGTCCAAAGAAGACGAAGCAGTGCATTTTCGCTATAAAGCCAAGCTTCTCTGCCACCGAACATATCGTGGTGTAAAACTGCAATTATCCATTTTGCGTCGGGATTTTCCTTAATTGCCTTTTTCATAAACAGGCTGTGTCCTGTCATTGAGGTGTTGCAGGAGTCCAGCATAAGGAAAAGTGCATTTCCCTGTCTAAACCAATAATCTGTGCCGATATATGACTTAAATTTAATGAAATCGGCTTCGTTAGGCAGTGCGGTGTAATATTTATATCCTAAACTTTTTCTGTCGTGATTGCCAACTGTCGGAGCAAAGGGAAGCTCTTTCATGATTGTCGGTGCTGTCATACCCTCAAATTCACTGCGAAGACCGCCTGTTGCCTGATCGCCACCGGAGACGATAAGGTCAAGAGTACCACCATTGGCCAAAGCCTTTTTCTTAGCCGCCTCAAGGGTCTTGTTGTAGTTATAGTTAGTGTCTCTTAATCGGTTCTCGTTTTCTTCGTTGTTGTTGCTCGAATGAATGTCCGACACATAAAGCGCTGTGAAGCCGCCACTGTAATCCTCTATAGTAAAGCTATAGGTCTTTGACTCATAATCCTCACTGACGCATTTATATGTGTACTCACCCATTTTAAGACCTTTTAAATCTGCTCTGAGTCTATAATCGCCCTGAGCAGTTTTTTTGCCTGTTGCTGCGATTTTTTCGCTGCCCTTTTCACTTGTCAGCTCAACATAGCCCTCAGCGCTTTTGCTGTACCATGCCACGGTTTTCTCATTTTCATTTGCACCGGGGAACATAGTTACCGAAGCGAGGTACTCTTGGCTTTGAGTGTCCCAGCTTTCGTTCCATTGCTGTTGAGTCATATCAATTGCCGAAACTGCGGAGCTAAAACAGCTCATAAGCATTAAAACAGCAAGAAAAAGACTTAGAGTTTTCTTCATGTTTTTCATTTAAACATCTCCATTTCAAATTTGTTAAACATATTATAGCAAAGTCGCCGTTTTTTGTCTATGAGTTATGCATAATTAAAAAATTAAAATCAGGACTCTTTAGCTGTTAAGTCCAAAAGAGTCCTGAAAATATTATATTATTATTTCATTTGAGCCTTGTAATAGTTCATCAAACAGCCTTCAAGGATAATAGTCTTTTCCTCCTCGGTCAGACCCTTAACATAAAGTGTTATATCCTCTGTACCGTTTTTAGTGATAACCTTACCGGGGATAGTTTCAACGCCGTTTTTGATAGTCTCTTTGATGCCGGGAACAAAAACATAATCGCCGTGGCTATAGTTAAATTCTCTATCCTTGTCGATTGTGAAGGGAAGAATACCCCAGTTAATGCAGTTGCTGCGATAACGCTTTGTTGCAAACTCATAGCAAATATTAGCAAAACCGCCAAGAACCTTCTGACATGATGCAGCCTGCTCTCTCGCTGAGCCGTCACCGGGACGCTTTGCGAATACACATGAGCCGAACTGAGTGTGCTTTGCTGCTTCCTGCGGGTTGTCGCAAACCTTTGACAGTGCCTCAATGACCTCATTTGAAGAATTGCTTTCTCTTCTCTTTGCTTCCTCGTTAGCGACTGCCTTTGCTCTTGCTACATATTCTGGCTCACGGCGAGAAAGTGCGAACTCAGCAAGACGCAAGGGATTTGAACGGTAGGACGAGGTTTCACCTGAGGGAATAAGCTCATCGGTGGTTGTAACATCGTCGTGGATAACACAAGCGAGCTTAACTAAAAGGTTATCCTCAAGAGCGTACATCTTAGGCCAGTCAGTAATATTGGGGCCGAATTTCAGTTCTGCGCTCTCGTCAGCCTTGCCGAAGCCTTGATATACTCTCTTATCATAAACACCCTTTTCAAAGCTGTAGGTGCTGTCATAATCGGGAATTTCAACATCTGTTGCCGCTGTAAGTACGCCCTTATTAAGAGCTGTAGCAGCAATTGAGCGTGAGTCAACAAGTGCAACACCTGAAAGCTGACCGTCACCCGGCTTACTACCCTCTCTGTTGGGGAAGTTACGAGTTGTGTGTCTGATTGAAAGACCGTTATTAGCGGGAACATCACCTGCGCCGAAGCAGGGGCCACAGAAGCAAGGCTTAAACACTGCGCCTGCCTCAAGGAGCTTGCCTTGAACACCGTTTTTAATAAGAGCAAGGTTAACAGGTACACTTGAGGGGTAAACTGAAAGGTTGAAGTAGCCGTCACCTGTGCTTTTGCCGTCAAGAATTGCGGCAGCCTCACAAATATTTTGGAACATACCGCCTGCACAACCGGCAATAACGCCCTGATCGATATAAATTTTGCCGTCCTTAACCTTATCCATAAGCTTAAAGTCAACCTTGTCGCCAAACTGAGCCTTAGCTGCCTTTTCAACCTCACGAAGAATTTCGGGATTTGCCTGAAGCTCATGAATAGTGTAAGCGTTTGACGGGTGGAAGGGCAGAGCTATCATGCTCTCCATTTTTGCAAGGTCAATTTTAATTGCCATATCATAATAAGCAACCTTTTCGGGGTTGAGAGCCTTATAGTCATCAGGTCTGCCATGAACGGTATAGAAATCCTTAACCTTTTCGTCTGTTTCCCAAATTGAGGAAAGACAAGCGGTTTCTGTTGTCATAACATCAATGCCGATACGGAAATCCATGCTGAGATTTTTAACACCGGGGCCAACAAATTCGAGAACCTTGTTTGTTACAAGACCATCTTTAAACACTGCGCCACAAAGAGCAATTGCAACGTCGTGAGGGCCTATACCCTTTTTAGGTGCGTTTTCGAGATAAACGAGAACAACCTGGGGCGGTGTAATATCCCATGTGTTTGAAAGAAGCTGTTTTACAAGCTCAGGGCCACCTTCACCTACACCCATAGTACCCAAAGCACCGTAACGAGTGTGGCTGTCTGAGCCTAAAAGCATATTGCCGCACTTTGACATCATTTCTCTTGCGTACTGGTGAATAACTGCCTGATTTGC
>CAYWKY010000066.1:0-9469 GCA_964458915.1 uncultured Faecalibacterium sp. | reverse complement strand
AGCTAACGCCTGCCACCGTGTGACCAAGGAAATGTGTCTTACTCATTTTTAATAGTTGGGCAAATTTATTTTAATTAGGAAAGGTGTGAACCGATAGTGTATCAGGTGCTTTACAGAAAATACAGACCCAAGGTTTTTTCAGATGTTGTGGGTCAAGAGCATATAGTTTCCACTCTCAGAAAAGAGATTGAAACAGGCAAAGTTTCTCATGCCTATTTGTTCACAGGCTCAAGGGGTACAGGTAAAACCTCTTGTGCAAAAATTCTTTCTAAGGCTGTTAACTGTCTTCATCCCGTTGATGGCAACCCCTGCAACGAATGTGAAATTTGCAAGGGTATCGATTCGGGCGCAATTTTAGATGTTGTCGAAATAGATGCGGCAAGTAACAACGGTGTTGACAGTATCAGAGACATAAGAGATGAAATCAACTTTACACCGGCTTCATGTAAATATAGAGTTTATATTATAGATGAGGTTCATATGCTGTCAATTGGTGCATTTAATGCCCTGTTAAAGACTCTTGAAGAACCTCCCGCACATGTAAAATTCATTCTTGCAACAACTGAGGTGCATAAGCTTCCCGTAACTATTGTCTCACGCTGTCAGCGTTTTGACTTTAAGAGAGTTACCCCTGAGTCAATGAAGAAAAGAATGGAATTTATTGCCGACAGCGAAGGCTTTACAGCTGACGATGAGGCACTCTCACTTATTGCCAGAATTGCCGACGGTGGAATGAGAGATGCTCTTTCACTTCTCGACCAATGTACAGGTCATGGCAAGCAAATAACAGCTGAGATAGTTTGCGAGGTTGCAGGCATGACAGGCAAGGATCATCTTTTCAATCTTGCCGATGCAGCAGCTAAAAATAATTCAGGTGAGGCTCTCGAAATAGTGAATGAGCTTCATACAAATTCTTGCGATATGGAAAGACTTTGCAGTGACCTTATAAATCATTTCAGAAATCTGATGATTGTTAAGACTGTGAAAAATTCCGCTGACCTTCTTGTTTGCACAGCTCAGGAGGCAGAGCAGTATAAAGTACAAAGCGGAAAATTCACACTCGAAAGTATACTTTATTGCATTTCCCTTTTACAAGAGAGCATGGCGAATATTAAAAAAGGTGTTAACCGCCGTATAGAGATTGAAATGGCGATGATAAAGCTTTGCTCACCTTCACTTATGAGCGACAATGAGGCACTTCTCAGGCGCATAAGCGACCTTGAGTATAAAATAAAATCAGGCGCTATTGCTGTTGGTACTCCTGCCGAAAAGGTAAGCGAGAGCAAAGAAGAAGAGCCGAAAACACAAACAGCTCCTTCGGTAAAGGAAGAAGCACCAAAAGAGGAATTAAGCGAAGAAGCTTCAGATTCTCAGCAGGAAAGCTCAATCGATTGGGCAGAGGTGCTCAGCGAGCTGACTAAGACGAATATGCCCTTGTGGGGTGTGCTCACCGGCTCTCAGGCATCAATAAGAGGGGATCATGTTATTATTGAAAGCGACAACCCCACTCTTTCCGCATTTATTAAAACTGGCACTAACGCTCGTGATGTTAAAGAGGCAATTTTCCGAGTTACAGGCAAAAAATATCGCTTAGGTCTTGCAAACAGTGGCAACTCACCTAAGAAGGCAAACAAACCTATTGCTCAAAAGGATCCCTTGCAGGATCTTATAGGCAGAGCTAAAGATATGGGTATCAGTATTGACGTAAACGGCTGATTAGTGTATAATTTGAAAGTTAAAAAGATAAAATAGATAAAGGAGACATAAACATGAAAGCAAGAGTTCCAGGTCAAGGCGCAGGCGGCGGCCAAATGGCTATGATGAAAAAAATTCAAGAGATGCAGGCTCAACTTGAACAAAAGCAGGCTGAAATCGAAGCAAGCAATTTCACCGCTTCAGCAGGTGGCGGAGCAGTTGAGGTAACTGTTTCAGGCGCACACGAGGTTAAGGATATTAAATTACAGCCCGATGTAGTTGATCCCGAAGATATTGATATGCTTTCCGACCTTATTATTGCGGCAACAAATGAAGCTATGAAAAAAGCTGACGATGCTATGGAGCAGGCAATGAACGACGCTAAGGGTGGCCTTGGCGGACTTAATCTTCCTTTCTAATGGCAGGATATAATGTAGCTACACTTTCAAAGCTTATTGAGCAGTTTGAAAGAATGCCGGGTATTGGCAGAAAAACTGCTCAAAGGCTTGCCTTTTATGTCCTTGGGCTTTCAAAAGAGCAGGCACAGGAGTTTTCTGATACTATACTTTCTGCTCATGAAAAAATCAAGCAATGCTCACGCTGTTGCAATTTATCTGAGGAAGAGCTTTGTCCAATATGCAAAAATCCTGACAGAGACAGCAGTTTGATATGTGTTGTTGAAGACCCCCGTGATGTTTTCGCTTTTGAGCGTACTCACGAATATGAGGGTACTTATCATGTGCTTCACGGTGTAATTTCACCTATGAATGGCATAGGTCCTGAGGATATAACAATAAAAGAGCTTCTCTCAAGGCTCTCTGACGGCAGGGTACAGGAAGTTATAATGGCGACTAACCCAACTGTTGAGGGCGAAGCGACAGCGATGTATATTTCAAGGCTTTTAAAGCCAATGGGCATAACTGTGTCAAGGCTTGCTTACGGTGTACCGGTTGGTGCTGACCTTGAATATGCGGACGAGGTAACTCTCTCAAAGGCTCTTGAGGGTCGAAGAATGATATAAAATGGAGGTGTCTTGCTGTGGCAGTACAGACAGACGAAAAGCAAATTGTAGCGCAGAACAAAAAAGCAAGACACGACTATTTTGTTCTTGAAACCTACGAAGCAGGTATCGAGCTTTTCGGTACAGAAGTAAAATCAATAAGAAAAGGCAGAGTAAATCTCAAGGATTCTTGGTGCAGTATTGACTCCGGCGAAATTTTCGTCAACGGTATGCACGTTTCACCCTATGAGCAGGGCAACATTTTTAATCGTGATCCGATGAGAGTAAAGAGACTATTAATGCACAAAAGAGAGATCAACCGTCTTTATGGCACTATAAAACAGCAGGGACTCACATTGGTACCCATAAGTGTGTATTTTCTTAAAGGCAGAGCAAAGCTTGAGATAGGTCTTTGCAAGGGTAAAAAGAATTACGATAAGCGTGAAACTATGGCTCAGCGTGATGCAAAGCGTGACATGGAAAGAGCTATGAAGAACGGCTGATTTTACCTGTTGCAATTTAAAAAAAAGAGTATATAATAAAGACAGCTTTAAAATTCATGGGGACGAAAGGATTTCGACGGGGATTTTGAAGCATGATAAGCGGGTAGCGCTGTGGCAATCGCTTTAAAAGGTCACAAACTTAAAATAACTGACAATAATACAGTTTTAAAGGCTGCGTAAGCGGCCCGTCTGAGCTGAGAGTACTGCGGCTCGGCATCAGGCGTCGATTAGCAGTGAACGTGAACAGCTGAGCATTCTCGTAAGCTGTCACGCATTAGAGAATACTAAGAGGGTAAGCCTGTCAATCGGCGTGCCTTTGAGGGAATGTTAAAAGACTGACTGCACCCGGAGAAAGTTATGTGGACGAGTTTTCGGACGCGGTTTCGATTACCGCCGTCTCCACCAAAAATATAACCCGAATTTTGCCAAATGCAGCAAAGTTTGGGTTATTGTATTTTTTTCTGGCGGTAATCGAAACCGCATAGTCCATCTTTTGCGACAGCAAAATGGACAAAAATGCGAAAGATTGCGAAGCAATGACCGAAGCGAAGCTTCGGTTACCGCCGTCTTCACCAAAAATATAACCCGAACATTCCCCTAAAATAGGAGAGTTCGGGTTATTTTGTTTCTTTATCTACACTCTTACCGGATCTCCATACTCTCGTCTCATCGCTTCCATAGACACCACCCACTGCTTGCCAAATTTGCACACATCAACTCCATTTACAAGTTTGCCGTAAGCAATAGCCTTGCGAAGAGTACTTTCATTAAGATTCCAAAGAAATGTTGCATCACTAAAAGCCATAAGCCCGTCAAATGGTGTGGCAATTACTTCACCATTCTCCCAAAGCTCGTCACAGGAGATGTCAATATCGTCATTCCATATAATGCCATAACCGCCTTGGTCAACAATTACCGAACCGAAAAGATCGGGTGAGTCTTTAAGAGCTAAAAAGAAGGTGTACTTTTTAAAAAGCGGTGCAACATCATAAATCTTTGTTACGCCCTCACAAAATTGTACACTGAGCTTATAATCAGGCAGAGCATTTATATTTTTTACCTTATGAAACATATATAAGCCTCCTTATTCAAGGGGAGAAAGAGCAATAAACTCCTGTGTTTCCCAAATCTTCAAAAGCTCATCCTTGTGTATAGCGCTCCATTCGAGAACCATTTCAAGGGCTTTCTTGGGAAGTTCTCCTTCTAAAATAGTACCATCGTTAATACATATCGCAGCCATATGGTCCCCATAAATAGCGTGAAAATGTGGTGGATTGTGTTCAGACTGCTGAAAATACATACGGATAACAATTCCGTAAAATCTTGACAAAACAGGCTTTTTAATCTCTCCTTTCACCTATAGTATATCACGGTATCGTGATATTGTCAATATTAGTATATGCTTTCGTTAAAGTTTTATACCCTAAATAAATTGTGAGTTCTCCCACCACCCCCTTGACACCCACGCACTAACTTTGCTATCATATACTCGCAATAAATCAAGGAGTAGTGGTATGATTTTAATTTTAGGTGTAATTTACATAGTTTTTATTTCTCTCGGTTTGCCCGATTCAGTTTTTGGTGTCGCTTGGCCTGTGGTACATAGTGAGTTCGGTATATCCGAAAGCTTCGCTTCGATTTACAGTATTATAACCGGTGTATGCACAGGCGGTGTCAGCTTTATGGCAGGCACACTTATAAGAAAATTTGGCACGGCCAAAGTCACCCTCGTTTCAATTTTAATTACAGCCTTGGGTCTTGTGGGTATAAGCTTTTCTACCAATATTGTAGTGATGATGATTTTTTCCGTTATCCTTGGCTATGGTGCAGGCGCAATTGATACAGGACTTAATAACTTTGTCTCTCTTCACTATAAGGCGCATCACATGAATTGGCTGCATTGCTTTTGGGGTATAGGTGTCACTGTAAGCCCGATGATAATGTCTCAGTTTTTAACAGGTGAAGAAGGTGCGTGGCGCAACGGCTATAGAGTTATTGCTCTTTTACAGCTTATAATCGCTTTGGTTGTTTTGTGTACCCTGCCGAAATGGAAAGGCATGGAGAAAACAGTGGAGCAAGAGGAAGAAAAAGGTGACAAGAGCTTTTTTGATATTCTTAAAATTAAAGGTGTGCTGACAGGCATACTTTCCTTAGGTCTTTACTGCTCAATGGAATTCCTTCTCGGTACATGGGGCGCAACATATATAGTTAATGCCCTGTCCCTTTCTCCAGATACTGCCGCTATGTGGGTGTCGCTTTATTATGGCGGAATAATGCTTGGCAGAATGATTTCTGGCTTTGTTTCAATGAAGCTAAGCGACAATAATTTAATTCGTTGCGGAATTGCTGTGGCATTTGTAGGTATCATTATTTTGCTCTTACCTTTAGGCAATATATCTCTTGTTGGTCTGCTTCTTATAGGTGTAGGCTTTGGTCCGGTTTTTCCAAGCGTACTACACGCAGTGCCGGACAGATTCGGTAAAAAATACAGCGCAGATATAACCGGGTACCACATGGGCGGAGCCTATGGTATAGGTTTTGGCGCACAGCTCATTTATGGCTTTGTGGCATCGGCGACAACCTTTAAAATAACACCCTTTGTCCTTTTAGCTTTGTGTTTAGGCCTTTTCTTAGCTAACGAAGGAACAATTAGTAAGGTTAAAAACAAATAAAGACTTTACTTAAAAAACATTTTATGATAGAATAGATAAAAAAATAAAGGAGATTTTCAAAATGAAAGAAATCTTAATGACCAACATTCCTGCGGCTGTTGCTGTGATTTGCCTTGCTTGCTATTTCTTCGGTATGGCAATAGTTTTCATCATCAGTCCCATTAAAAACGCTGAAAGCTTTTCCATTAAGCCTGTCGATAACGCAGGCAAAACAGAAATCCGTGTTTACTACGGCGGTATTTCATTCGCTTTAGGCGCATTCCTTCTCTATCTTACATACGCAACAAAAACACCCGTACATTCCCTTGTAGGTGGCCTTTTCTTCGCAACAACAGTGTTTGTTACAAGAACTATCTTCCTGTTTGTGGATAAAGGCTGGAAATGTCCCTATACAAAGTTAGCGATTCCCGCAGAAGGCTTTTTCGTTGTGGCACTGTGGACTTGCTTCATTCTTTCAAAAACACTTTATTGATAAAGTGATATTCTACCGCACTCTTTCGGGTGCGGTTTTTTTCTGCTCATATATTGTAAAAAACTCAGCTGCAATGTATAATAAAAGCAGAAATATGGGAGGAGAAAAACATGAAGTACAGCATAATTCCCGAACCCTCTGAAATGAAAGTCTGCGGTGAAAAAGTCTTCACTTTAACAAGACTTTGTAATATTGAAGCTATGCCTGAATGTGAAAAGGCAGTAAATAGCCTTAAAAAGTTTTTAAGTGATGCTTTTTCTCTTGAAATCTTTGGTACCGGCAGAGAAACTGTAAGGCTTGAAATTGACAACTCAATAAAAAAAGAGGAAAGCTATGTTTTAACTGTAAAAGAAGACATTGTTAAAATTGTGGGCAGTGATGAAGCCGGTGTTTTTTATGGCGTGCAAAGTCTGAAACAGCTTTTGTTCCAAGGTGAGCTTAGTTTGCCGGAAATATATATTAATGATAGCCCCAGATTTTCCTACCGTGGCTTTATGCTGGATTGCGGCAGATATTTTTTCACTAAAGAGGCTGTTTTCGTCTTTTTAGAGATGATGGCTCTGCATAAGCTTAACACCTTTCATTGGCATTTAAGTGAGGATCAAGGCTTTAGAGCTCAGATTTTATCTAAGCTGTTGCTCACTGAAATCGGCTCATATAGAAGCCACACCAATTTTAACAACCGCAAGCATGAGGGGTACTATACAGTGGAGGATATGAAAGAGGTTGTACAGTACGCTCATAATTTGTGCATTAAGGTCATTCCTGAAATTGACACACCGGGTCATAGCGTGGCAATGATAGCAGCATATCCGGAGCTTTCTTGCTTTGATAGAGAATTAACTGTTGCAACTCATTGGGGTGTAAAGTATGATGTGCTTTGCATAGGAAAAGAAAGCACATTCGAGTTTGTTAAGGAGGTCTTCGATGAGCTTTCTGAAACCTTTACAGACGGTACTTTCCACTTAGGCGGTGACGAGGTGCCGACAACACGCTGGGAGCTTTGTCCTCACTGCCAAAAGAGAATAAAAGCTGAAGGCTTAACAGGTGAAGGCGACCTTCATACATATTATCTGCAAAGAATATCCGATTATCTTAAAAGCAAAGGCATTAAAACTGTCATGTGGAACGATAAAGTAAAAGATTATATGGTGAGCAAGGACGTTGCTTGGCAGCTTTGGAACGATGAAATGGAAGAAGAACAGGTTGTCGATGAAATAAATTCAGGCAGAGAGTTTATTATTTCAAACAGCTCGGCATATTATTTTGATTTTCCCTATTCGCTGACAAATCTTAAAAAAACCTATGACTTTGAGCCGATTTATGAGGGCATAAAGGAAGAAAACAAGGGCCTTGTTAAGGGAGTAGAGGCTTGCCTTTGGACGGAGTTTGTGCCTACAATGCAAAAGGCAGGCTACTGCACATATCCGAGAATGGGTGCTTTTTGCGAAAGTGCCTGGTCGCAAAAGGAAAATAGAAGCTATGACACTTTCTTGAAAAAGCTTCCGGCTTATTACAGTCTTCTCAAGGGCTACGGTATTGACACAGCAAGCTTATCTCAGGCTATGCCTAAGTCAATAAGAAAAGCTGCGTCTCTGCTATGGTGGGAGAGGAGAAAGCTTTGCTGGGCAGGATTTTCAAATTCTGTAGATAATTTATATGTGAAAAACACCTACGGTAAAAAAGAATAAAAAATCAAGGACTTCTTTGGCTGATATTCCGAAGAAGTCCTTAAAAATTTAAAGGCACAAATATTTTGACTGATTATCTAATCATATTTTGAAGCAGGGCTCGTTTTTCCTCAGTGAGCTTATCGTCTTTGAGAGCAAGCTCTAAAGCTTTGTTGTGAGTTGTTTCTTCAAGAGCTTTATTTTTGAAAAGGTCAGCAACACTTTCAGTGCAAACAATGAGGGCTTTAGCTAAAACAGAGGCTTTTTTGCGTTTGAGAAAAGCTTCTGAATAGTTAGCGGAAAAAATTTCTTCTCTCCACAAGGGCATATATTCTTCCTTGACGAAGTATCTTTCAATAACCTCGAGAGCAAAAAATACAGTGTAAGGTTTATTATCGGTAAGCCACTCGGTGAGCTGTTCGGTCAATTGAGATTGCCTCTTTTTAAATATAGAAGGCACCAAAAGACGGCAAGTAGCTGTATCGTTGACATAAGGCAAAAAGTCGTTTATTCGCTTAATGGCAACAGAAAGCTTTTTTGTTTTTGCCACAAGCATAGCGTGAAGATTGTTTTCTTCATAGAAGCTGTGGGGTAAAAGTCTTATATAGTCGGAGGCTCTGTTGCTTTGAAGTAGCTTTTCTGCATATTGCCTCAAAGAACCCTCTTTAACTCCGATAATTGTTTCAGCGTCAATATGCTCGTGAGAAGCTATCAATGTTTCACGAAGGCTTTTATTTTCCATTTTTTGAAGCTGATAAGTGACCTTATCCTTAAAGCAACGCTTTTTCTGTGTCTTGCGTTTTTGCCCTACATTGTGACATTTAATAACATCAAATTCCTGTATATATGAGTCAATATCAGTTCCGTTTTTAATGTAATCAAGCATAAGCCTTGCACAGCCCTCGCTGTCGCTGAGAGCATAATGGTGCATGAGAGGAAAACCTATTTTTTCGCACATATAGTCAAGACTGTGATGCTCATATTCCGGATATTTGTCAAGGCCTACTCGACAAGTGCAAATATATTCGGCTTTTTCTTTCCACTCAATGCCATAGCTTTTAAGGCAACCGCAAAGAACCTTCATGTCGCCCGGTGCACCGTGAGCCACAAGTACCCCGCTGGACATAATATCTTTAATTTCTTCCCAAACAACAGGGAAGGTAGGTTCATTTGCCACCATTTCGGGAGTTATGCCTATAAGCTCAATAACATAAGGGTCAAATTTAACCTCAGGATTTATGAGGTAGTGAGCCTTTTGTTTAATTTCACCGTCTTCAACAACGGTTATGCCAATGGCACTTATGCGTGATTTCCTCTGGGAGGGCATTTCAATATCAAAGGCAATAAATCTGTTTATCATATGAGAATTCCTATATATTACAACTAAATTTTAATTTCATTTAAGTATAGCATAAACAATTAATTATTACAAATACTTTTTAAAAATTGTTTTAACA
>CAYWKY010000065.1:0-9565 GCA_964458915.1 uncultured Faecalibacterium sp. | reverse complement strand
GCGGTATGGTCTGCGCTGTTGCAGATGACCCCGGTATGCACTCAAGCCAAAATGAGCAGGATTCACGTCATCACGCTATTGCCTCAAAAACACCTATGCTTGAGCCGTCTGATTCCGGCGAATGTTCACGCTTCGCTTGTTTGGCTTATGATATTTCAGAAAAATTTGATACACCTGTACTTCTTCGTCTTTCAACAAGAGTGTCTCACGCACGTTCACTCGTTGAGCTGTCTGAGAGAAAAGAGGTTGGCGTTAAAGAGTACAAAAAGGATGTAATGAAAAATGTTATGATGCCCGCTATGGCAAGAGGCGCTCATGTCAGAGTTGAAGAAAAACTGGAAAAAATGACAAAATTCGCTGACAATGAAGCTGTTGAAATGGGCATTAACTCAGTGGAATATAACAGCACTAAGCTTGGTATTATCGCCGCAGGTTCAGCCTACGCTTACGCTCATGAGGCTATGGGGGAAAACGCAAGCTATCTTAAGCTTGGTATGGTAAATCCCTTACCTGTAGAGCTTATTAAGGATTTCTCTTCAAAGGTTGATGAGGTTATCGTTATTGAAGAGCTTGACGATATTATAGAAACTCACTGCATTAAAATCGGCGTTAAGGTTAAGGGCAAGGAGCTTTTCTCTCGCCTTGGAGAATTTTCTCAGGCAACAGTCAGCGCAGTGCTTAAGGGTGAAAAGGCTGAGTGTGAGGTTTTCGGTGAAGAAATTCCCTCTCGTCCTCCCGTGCTTTGTGCAGGCTGTCCTCACAGAGGTCTTTACTATGCTCTTAAGGGCATGGGCCTTTATGTCAGCGGTGATATAGGCTGTTACACCCTTGGCGCACAGGCTCCGCTTTCAATGATGGATGCTTGCGTTTGCATGGGCGCATCTATAAGCGGTCTTCATGGCTTTAACACTGCAAGAGGCAGTGAGCAGGCTAAAAAGAGTGTAGCTGTTATAGGCGACTCCACATTTATTCACTCAGGCATTACAGGCCTTATTGACATCGCATATAACAAGGGCTTTTCAACAGTCATTGTTTTAGATAACTCAATTACCGGCATGACAGGTCACCAGAATAACCCGGCAAACGGTCTCACAATTAAGGGCGACCCCACAGTTGCTGTTAACCTTGAGGCTTTAGCGAAGGCTATCGGCTTTGAAAATGTAAGAGTTGTTGACCCCTTTGATATTGAAAACACAAAGGCAGTAGTTAAAGAAGAGCTTGAAAAGGAAGCTCCCTCACTTATTATTTCAAGACGTCCCTGCGCTCTTCTTAAAACAGTTAAGCACTCTGCACCGGTTAAGGTTGATAAAGATAAGTGCATCGGCTGTAAGGCATGCTTAAATGTCGGCTGTCCGGCACTTTCACAGACAAAGCGTGAAAACGGCAAATTCCTTGCTGTTATTGATAACACACAGTGCGTGGGCTGTGGTGTATGCGCTTCGGCTTGTAAATTCGGAGCAATTGAAAAAGGAGGTAACAACTGATGGCAACTAAAAATATTCTTATAGTCGGTGTTGGCGGTCAGGGTACTCTTTTAGCCTCTAAGCTTATGGGCAAATGCTTCGTTGAAGAGGGCTATGACGTTAAGGTCAGTGAGGTACACGGCATGAGCCAAAGAGGTGGCAGTGTTGTAACCTATGTAAGATATGGCGAAAAGGTTTATTCACCTGTTATTGAAAAGGGTGAAGCCGATATTATAATTTCATTTGAACAGCTTGAAAGCGCAAGATGGCTCCCTTATCTTAAAAAAGGTGGCGTACTTATTTCAAGCACACAGAGAATTGACCCAATGCCCGTTATTATGGGCAAGGCTTCTTATCCTGAAAATATACTTGAAAAGCTCAAGGAAAAGGATATTAAGCTTGTTTGCCTCGATGCGCTCTCTCTCGCTGTTCAGGCAGGTACACCAAAATGTGCCAATGTGGTTCTTTTAGGTGCGGCTGTTCAATTCCTCGGCATTGATAAGGAAATGTGGGTGGATATTATTCGCTCAACAGTACCGCCGAAAACAATTGATGTAAATCTCAAAGCTTTCGAGCTTGGATATAATGCAAACTGAAGAAAACAGAAAAAGGAAAGGACTGATACCAATGTCAATTTTTAGACCTGAAATTGAGTGCGCTTCAAGAACATATCTTCATGCGCTTCAATCTGAAAAACTTGTAAAAATGGTGGAAAACGCATATAACAATGTGCCTTTCTACAAAAAGAAATTTGACGAAATGGGTTTAAAGCCCGAAGATATAAAATCAATAGATGATATATCAAAGCTCCCATTTACAGTTAAAACCGATTTGCGTGACAACTATCCCTTTGGACTTTTTGCAAGACCTCAAAGTGACATTGTGCGTATTCACGCTTCATCGGGTACTACAGGTAAGGCTACTGTTGTAGGGTACACAAAAAATGACATTGATGTTTGGGCAGACGGCGCAGCAAGAGCTATCTGTGCAGCAGGTGGCAAAAAGGACGACATTATCCATGTTTCCTACGGCTACGGTCTTTTTACCGGCGGTTTAGGTCTTCACTATGGTGCAGAGCGTCTTGGTGCAACAGCGTTGCCCGCCTCCACAGGTAACACACAGCGTCAGATTCAGCTTCTTCAGGACTTCGGTTCAAACATTATTTGCTGCACACCGTCATATGCTATGTTTATAGGTGAAACTATCAGAGATATGGGCATCGACCCGAAGACACTTCCCCTTCGTGCAGGTATTTTCGGCGCAGAGCCTTGGACAGATGAAATGAGAAAAGAAATAGAGAAGCTTCTCGACATTAAGGCATATGACATTTACGGCCTTTCTGAAATTGCAGGCCCCGGTGTTGCTTATAACTGTGAATGTCAAAACGGACTTCATATTTGTGAGGATTACTTCTATCCTGAGGTTATTGACCCAGATACCTTAGAGGTACTCCCGGACGGCGAGTACGGCGAGCTTGTTTTCACCTGTATAGGCAAGGAAGCACTTCCTCTTATCAGATACCGCACAAGAGATATTTGCGCTTTAACAAGAGAAAAATGCGCCTGCGGCAGAACAACTGTCAGAATGGCAAAGCCAAAGGGCAGAAGCGACGATATGCTTATTATTCGTGGCATCAATGTTTTCCCCTCACAGGTTGAGCATGTGCTTCTTTCAATTAATATGGCACCTAACTATCTCATTATCGTTGACAGAAAGAACAACCTTGACACAATGGAGGTTCAGGTTGAAATGACACCGGAAATGTTCTCAGATACGGTTAAGTCTCTTGAAGCAACAGAAAAAATGATTGAGAACGCTTTACAGTCCACTCTTAATGTACACGCTAAGGTTCGTCTTATGGAGCCGGGTACACTGCCAAGAAGCGAAGGTAAGGCAAAGCGAGTTATTGACAACAGAAAATATTAATTATAATAAAGGAGAAAATAATTATGATTATCAAGCAAATTTCAGTTTTTGTTGAAAACAAAAAGGGCAGACTTGCCGAAATTACCGAAACCATTGCAAAATCAGGTGCCAACATCAGAGCTTTGTCAATTGCCGACACAACAGACTTCGGCATTTTGCGCCTTATTGTTGATAAGCCTAACGAAGCAGCTGCCGCACTTAAAGAGGCAGGGATAACTGTTTCGGTAACAAATGTAATTGCTATTGGAATCGATGACACACCGGGCGCATTCTCAGTGCCTATGCGTATTCTCTCCGATGCGGATATTGATGTGGAATATATGTATGCTTTCATTACAAGAAAGAGTGAAAAGGCATATGTAATTTTGCGTGTTGCCGACAACGAAGCTGCCGCAAAGGTACTTATTGATAAGGGAGTAGAGATTCTTGACGAGGGAAGCTTGCTCAGCTTAATGTAAAAAAGTTGTAAGTGGTTAATAGGGGACAGGTACATTTTGTGTTGCAGACAAAAGCACCTGTCCCCTATGGTCTCCCTGTCCCCCTATGGTTTGCGAACTTCAAGATAAAAACATAGGGCTTCTTTCAACTTTTCAGCCGAAAGAAGCCCTTAGCTATTTTGTTTTAGTTAATTTTGCCGTAAAGGGAAACCTTTTCAGCGCCGGCATCAGTTCTGGGTGCTCTTGTGGGAGCTGAGGGAGCGTTGTTTTGGCGAGAATTGTTGTTTCTGCCTCTGTTATAGCCACCTCTTGAATTTCTGCCACGATTATTATAGCCTCTTGAGGGATGAGTAGGTTTAACACCTTCTGCAAGTGCGATAACAACTCGTCTGCCGGCATCTGCGCCAACGGAGTATGATGTTACGCCCTCAATTTCCTGAACTGCTGTATGAATTATACGGCGCTCGTAAGGATTCATCGGCTCGAATGTGACATTTCTGCCGTATTTGAGAACCTTTTCTGAGTTCTTTCTTGCAAGCTCTCTGAGAGTGTTTCTTCTCTTTTCTCTGTAGTTACCCACATTGATTGAGATTCTCAGATACTCGTTTTCTTTCTTGTGCTTGTTAGCAACAAGTCTTGTTAAATACTGAATTGAATCAAGTGTATCACCGCGTCTGCCGATTACAACACCATAATCTTCACCGCAATCAAGCTCAAGGATAATTTCATCCTCTTTTGTGCGGAAAGCATCAATAGTGAGACTTGATACACCCATTCCCTTGAGAACAGCTGTAAGGTAGTCGGCTGCGCCGGTAAGTGAAGCGCTGCTTTTTATATCAACAGGAGTTCTTTCCTCGCTTTGAGCTTTAACCGGCTCAGTTTTCGGCTCTGCTTTTTCAGCGACCTTTTTGTCGCTTTTTACACTTTGGGGCTTGTCTGCCTTAGGTTGAGGCTTTGTTGCCTTTGGTGCTGCAGGCTTTGCGGGAGATTTCTTTTCTTCTGCCTTTTTAACAGGTGCGTCTGATGTTTCGTACCATGCCTTTGCCTTAGCGGGTGAACCGCCGAAAAGACCGAGAATCTTTTTTTGAGGCATTGAGATGATCTCTGTGTGAACAAAGGCATCAGCTGGAGCGTTAAGCTCTTTTTTTGCTGCCTCAAGAGCATCTTCTATAGTTGCGCCTGTTGCAATAGCTTCATGTATCATTTTGTTTTCACCACCGTTTTTAATAAAATATTATTTCGTGGTTTCTGAATTTTTCTTTTTGATTAGTCTTCGCTCTTTTCTGCGCCTAACTTTTTTGTGTTTTCATAGCTGCGTCTGTATATAGTCTCGTCAACCATAAGCTTCGCAATAGTCTTTCTCGGAGCATAGAAGTGACCGAGGATAAGAGTTTGAAGGAAAGCTAAAACGTTGGAGAGAATCCAATACATACCCATGCCGGCAGGGAACTGGAAAGTAAACCAAACCGACATCAAAGGCATAGTGAGCATCATACAGCCCATCATTTGCTGATTTTCCATGTTGGGGTTAGCCTTCTTTTGGCGTACTTGTGTGAGTACACTTGTAAGAAGTGATGAAAGACCGGCGATAATGGGGATTAAAACGAGAAGCTTAGCTTCTGTTGTTGAGCTGCCCCATGCTTTGAAAACACCGGTGTCGGGGATGGAGCCTAAGTGAATACCGAAAACGGTAAAGTCGAAGCTTCTTATTTTTTCAACAGCGTCACCGAAGGTTGTCATAATATCCGGGTTAGCGGCGATAATATCATCGATATACTTAATAACATATGACTCTGCATATGCTGCGCTTCTCGATGTTTGGTCAGCGAGCTCTGGCAGAGCTTTGACGGCTGTTGTTAAAGCTGTAACAGCTTCTTTTGAAAGATTAAGAACGTGGGTCAAAGGCATACGGATAATTCCGTAAAGACCCCAAAGAATGGGGAGCTGGAAAAGAAGGGGAGCACAGCCACCGGTCATGGCGCTGTAGCCTTCCTTTTGATAAAGCTCATTGGTTTCCATCTGTATTCTCTGCTGTCTTTCCTGGGGCGCATAGTCTTGATATTTATCTCTTATGCGCTTAAGCTTAGGCTGAAGACGAACTGTCTTAGCTGAGCTTTTCTGCTGCTTAACGGCAGAGGGTACAAGAAGAAGACGGAAGAAAACTGTGAAAATTACAAGAGCAAGTCCGTAATTTCCAACGAAGTCAAAAAGAATTCTGAACAGAAAACCGAAGGGGACATAAAGGTATTCTAAAAGAGTGTTCATTTAATGTTCCTCCGTAAAATTATTCCGTTTCTATTAAAGGTTGCTTACGCCTTCCTGTTTTTGTCCTTTTTCGGCGGTACGGGGTCGTAGCCACCGGGAAAAAGAGGATTACACCTTAAAATGCGCAAAGCCGCAAGCACCGAGCCTTTAAAAGCTCCGTGTGTTTCAATGGCTTCAATAGCATAAGATGAACAGGTGGGATAGTATTTGCACATAGGTGGCAGATGAGGCGAAATATGCCGTCTGTAAAAACCTATTAAAGCTAAAAGAATTTTCTTCATTATTCTATGGCACCTACCTCTTTAAGGCACGAGAGCATAGCTTTTTCTATATCCGTGCTTTTGAGATATTTGGTTTTTGACCTTGCCACAAAAATTATGTCGTAATTGCTCTTTAGCTTGTGCTGAGAAAATATTGACTGATAAGCAGCTCTAATAATCCTACGGGAGCGATTGCGCTGGACTGCGTTGCCGATTTTTTTACTCGTTGTAATACCTACACGACAAATACCCACACGGTTTTTTAGGCAATAAACAACCAGTGCAGGTTTAGCCGAAGACTTTCCACGATGATAAGTGCGTTGAAAGTCTGTATTCTGATTTAAAGATAGGTATTTTTGCAAATAAATCAAATCCTGACACAGTTTAGCATAGTCTTGACTATTATTACTTCAGTCAGTCACAGCACTGAAATAAAACAGCCTTGTTTTGGCAGCTTATTTTAAGCTGTCACCGAATTAGTAAGTGAGCTGCTTTCTGCCCTTTGCACGTCTGCGAGCGAGAACCTTACGGCCGTTCTTTGTAGCCATTCTTTTACGGAAACCGTGTTCCATCTTTCTGTGGCGCTTCTTGGGTTGATAAGTTCTTTTCATTGTCAGTAACCTCCTTTATAAATTTCTATTAAAACGGGACATATTGCAAGGAGTAGTTGAGGTGACGCAATAGGCTGTCCGACGCTTTTAATCTTTTGATGCAAGGCATAGCTTCATAAAACAAGCCACAGCTTGCAGAAGACCATTATATATCAAAGAGCCTTGATTTGTCAATGTTTTTTAAGGTTTTTTTCTTTTTCCACAGCGGGTTATTTTTCCTTCCTTGTGATATAAACAGAGCCAAACCACAAGATGTTGATTCATAAGATTAAATTATCTTTAAAGTCAGGGAAATATAATCAGTAAAGTTAAGTTTTAAGCCTAAAATATTGATTTTTCGCCTTAAAGGATATAAAATAAAGAAGATAAAGTTGAAAGGAGACAAAAAATGAGATATGACGGCAATATCTGTGACGGCTGCAAAAAGCCATTGCAGGAAGATGAAGATATAGTTGTTTGCCCCGAATGTGCCACACCTCAGCATCGCTCTTGCTACGAGGAAAAGGGTGAGTGTGTCAACGCACACCTTCACGGCGACGATTTTGTTTGGCAGGGCAAGGTCAACGACAAAAAAAGCGCAGGCTCATCTACACTTATAAATCATTCCGACAATGAGGGCGAAAAGCTAATTTGCCCTAACTGCGGTCACGCAAATTATCCGGGCAGCACAAGCTGTAATAACTGTAATATGAAGTTTACAATGTTCGGTGTGAATATTGTTGAAGCGGCGCAAAAGGAAGAAAAGAAGTCGGGGGTAAACCCGCTTACAGAAAAAACAGCTCAAAAACAAAATAAAGACATTCCAAAATATGAGCCGCCCTTTGAGATAGGCAACGGTGAGGGCTTCTCTGAGGAGGAAAGCCAGCTGTCGGCACAGCGACCGGAGGGTACTAACCCGTGGAACCTTGGCGGATATGAAGACTATGAGGAAATCAATACATTTAAAGGGCCTTTCCCCGTTGAGGACTACACAGCCGGTGTGCGTACCAACACCTTGGGCTCTTTCATAAGAAACAACGCTCAAAGCTATATCAACAAGTTTAAATGGAACGAAATCAGAGGAAAAAAGAGCTTTAACTGGGCTGCGTTTTTGTTTTCACCCTATTGGTTCTTTTATCGCAAGCTTTATAAGCCGGGCATAATTTTTATAACATTAGAGATTATAATCGGTGCTGTTCTTACACCTATGCTCAAACCGCTGCTGGAGTTTTATGAGTATATTCTCACTTTAAATTTGGAAGAAATCAGCGATCAGGTTTATTTTGAACTTGCGGATAAAATGAGCCTTTTAATGATGGACGTTATGGTACCGATGATGATAGCCGCAGGCTGTATTCTCGTCATGCACTTAGTCAGCGGTATAATTGCCAACGATATGTATAAAAAATATTGTTTGAGCAATATTGCTTTGGGACTGTCTAAACAGACTGCAGGGGAAAAAATAGCTGTTTTCGCAAAGAAGGGCGGCACTTCACTTATCTTGGTGCTTGCCGCTTATTTCGCTCAAACTCTTTTGTCGAGCTTGGTGAATTATTTGATAGTTTAAAAGCCAAAAAAGAAACTTTTAAAGGCGAGTTTTAACTCTAAGTATAAACAGGACGGGGAAATTGTGCTTTTCGGCGCAAAATCCTCGTCCTTTCTGCATATCTCTATTATTGTAATAAAGGTAACAAAATCATAAAAAAATTCACTTAAAAATATATTTTTTTGAGGAATAACTACATATAGCCATTGACACAAAGGCTCAGTTTTGATAAAATATTATCGTATAACTTTAGAGCTTTCTCACCTTTTCGGTGAGGCGGCTACTCATAAAAGGAGGAATATCCATGACAGATGCAAAAACCTTAGCATATATCAATATGTATGCTATCTTCGGTGCGCTCGAAAATCTTTGCGAGCTTGACAGCGAAGCCAGTGCGCTGGTAAAAACAAAAAAAACCGTTTCTATCGGTCTTGCTGTAACAGACGGACCCAGTGCAACACTCACATTCAAAAACGGTAAATGCAGAATGGATCAGGGCATTGAGAACTGCGACGTTCTTCTTCCCTTCTCATCTTGCGAAAAATTTAACGGCCTTGTTGACGGTACCGTTACTCCTATTCCCTGCAAAGGCTTTTCAAAAATAGTCTTCTTGCTTAAGAGCTTTCTTCCGCTTACAGATAAGCTTTCAGCTTACCTCAAGCCCAGCGAGGAAGACCTCAAGGATGAGAAATTCTTTGAAATAAGCACAAAGCTTATGTTCTATGTTATCACTGTTGCTCTTTCACAAATCGGCAACAACGACGAAATCGGTAAATTCAGCGCAAGCTTTATTGACGACGGTATTGTTGAAATGTCAATTAAGGGTAGTGTCAGCGCAGGTATCGTAATTAAGGATCATCACATGGTTACAATCAAAGAAAAGCCTGCTTCTTTCCGTTCAAAGATGGAATTTGGCGACATTCACCTTGCAAGAGATCTTTTTGACGGCAAGGTAAATGCTGTTGCTTGCATAGGCGAAGGTACCATAGGTATGTTCGGTCTTATCAGCATGATAGATAATGTTAACAGAATACTCGACAGAGTAGCTCTGTATCTTGCATAAGGAGGTATAACAATG
>CAYWKY010000064.1:0-9645 GCA_964458915.1 uncultured Faecalibacterium sp. | reverse complement strand
ATAATATATTAGATTATAATGTCTTATTATGTCTTATCTCGTTTTTTTAGAGACAAACAGGTAAATATATAATTGCTGCAAGAAGGAGAAATGGATATGTCAAATTCACTCAATCCTGTTTTCGGTGAGTGGTACACAGATAAACAGCTGGGTACAGGTACCGATGGTAAGGTTTTTAGTATATACAGACAAAAATATGACGGCACAAGAGAAAAGAGTGTGCTGAAAATAATTCGTCTTGGCGAAAACCGTGAGGAAAAGAAAAATCTCTTTGACGAAGATGATAATATTGTTGCCGAAACACAGGATGAATATTACGGAAAAATCATTTCCAATATAACGAATAATGTTAAAACTCTTATGAAAAGCGACGGTGGCAAATATTTCGTGAAGTATGAGGATATTGAGCTTCGCAAGGCAAGCGACGGAAAGGGTAGACTTATCCTTTTAAAGCTTGAAGAAATGCGCTCATTGTCTGAGCTTCTTAAAGAGTTTTCTTTTACTCTTGAGGAAACCTTACGCCTTGGAATAAGCGTTTGTAAATCCCTTATTAAATGCCGTAAATTCGGCTATATTTATCCTAATCTTAAGCCGGAGAATATACTTTTTGACCGCAACGGTGTTTGCAAGCTCGGTGATTTTGGTACCTTCAGCCTTTTAGAGCCGGCAAAGACAGGTGTTGCTTATAAACGTACACAGTATTATATGGCTCCCGAATTTATTAAAACAGGCAATGTCAATTCAACCGTTGACACCTACTCTTTAGGCTTAGTTCTGTTTATGCTCACCAACAGAAACAGGCTTCCTTTTAGCGAGGAGTACCCGAACAAAGTAACAATAAACGCTTTAAACGAGGGTGTGCAAAAAAGAAGCGCAGGCGAAAAGCTCCCGGAGCCGCTGCTTGCCGGCGATGAGCTGAAAAAAATTATCGCAAAGGCTTGTGCCTATAAGCCTAACGACAGATATTTCACCCCGGAACAAATGCTTAGTGATTTACAAAATGCCCTTGACAACAAACCATTTAGTCAAGCAAAATATGATGATGTTTATTCGTCCGCCGAGGGATACGATATGCCCGAAGAAGAGGTGCTTATCCCTGAGATTGAGGAAATAGAGAAGGAGCCGGAAAAGGAAATCGAGGTTATTTCCCTCAAAGAGGAAATTAAAATCCCTGACATAACTCCAACCTACAAGCGCAAACCTCAGCCGGTGAGAAAAAAGACAGTGAAATATGAAAAACTGCCGGAAATCAAGCGAAAAAAGCTACCCGCAAAGGAATTGACACAAAAAATAATTAAAATGGCAATAATAACGGTGCTGATATTTATTTTGATGCTTGCCTCAATTATTTTGAACGCGGGTAAGAGTGAAGATAAAAACGAAACTATCGTCGCCGCCATTTCGACATATAACTATACTTTTAGTGGAGGTGCCTTAAATGGCTGCTGAGCTAATTAAAAGTGTTCTTGCCGCAGAAGCTAAAGGCCGTGAAATGGAGCAGGAAGCTTTAAAGAAAAAAGAGAAAATGATAAGTGACGCTAAAATACAAGCGGATATTATTATGAAAACCTCAGTTGAGCAGGCAAAAAATCAGGCGAGAGTAATTTTGAGCGAGGCTGTTTATCAAAGCGACGGTCAAATAAAACAAGCCGAAAAGCTTGCGGAACTGCGTGAGAAAAAATCAATTGCTGACACTGAAAAGCAGTATGAAACCGCTATTCAAATGATATTTGAGGAGCTTTTAAGCGATTGATTAAATTAAAGTTGAAATAATAATTGTTGGGAGGTGTTAAGTTTTGGCGAAGGTTAAGCTAATGGGCTTTGAATTAATTTCATTGCTCAGTGACAGCAAAAAAATAGTTGAATATCTGCAAAAAACAGGTTCTGTCCAATTTGAAAACGCTGAAGATGAGAATCTGATTAAATATAAAACAGCAGGAATTGTTTCAGCTCTTCAAAAGAAGTATAATTTTGTAAAAAAAGCTTACGAAATTATCGAAGGGCAATGCGAAATTAAAAAGAATATTATTGAAAAATTTAACGATTGCAAAGAAATAGAATATAACGACTATAAGCTGCTTGTGGATAAAAGCGAGGAATTGCTTGATAAATGCGGTGAAATTCACGCTCTGTTTTCGCAAATCGACAGTCTTAAATCTCAGGCTGTCAAGCAGCAAACTCTTATAGATTACTATACACCTTGGAATGAATTAGATATTCCCATGGCGTCAAAGCGCACCGTTTCAACAAATATTTTTATTGGTACTTTTAAAAATCAATACACTAAGCAAGAAATTCAAAAGCTCATTAAAGAGAAGGATGACCTACTTGATGATGTTGAAATTGAAATAGTTGAAACAGAAAAAATGCTGACTTGTGCGGTTATAATGTGTCATCACTCAAGCGCAAATCAGCTTGAAAAGGTTTTGGGTGAGCTTGGTTTTGTTATTCCGGACAAGGTTGCGGCAAAGCTGCCTAAAAAGGCTATTGAGGACTGCAAGGCGGAAATCGAGAGCATAAACAGCCAAATTCAACAGCTTCAAATTGAGCTGAAAGGCTACGAAATATATTATAACGAGATAAGATTCTTAAGCGACTATTTTACAGCTCAGATAGATAAATATATGGCTGTAGAAAATGCAGCTTCGACAGAGAAGACCTTTTATGTTAAAGGCTATGTTCCGGCGAGTGTAAGCGAAGAAATTAAGTTTGAAATCGAGAATAGCTTTAAAGCACAAATGGAGCTTTATGAGCCTGATTATGAAAAGGAAAATGTTCCTGTGCTTTTGAAAAACAACAGCTTTGCCGGTGGTGTGGAGAGCGTAACTAATATGTATTCTCCGCCGTCAAACAAGGATGTTGACCCGAACCCGATAATGTCATTTTTCTATTATATTTTATTTGGTTTAATGCTGTCCGATGCGGGATACGGTCTTCTTATGGTGATAGGTGCGATTTTCGCAAAAAAGAAGCTAAACCTTAAAGGCAATATGAAAAAGACCGGTGATATGATTTTATATTGCGGTATAGCCACAATTTTCTGGGGCGCAATGTTTGGTGGCTTCTTCGGTGATTTGATACCGACAATATGCAAAACCTTTCTTGGAATGAGCAATGTTCCCTCCCTTGCAATTTGGATGGACCCAATGACCAACAGCATTAAGCTTCTTCTTTACTGCTTCTTGTTTGGCATAATACATCTATTTGCAGGACTTTTAATAAGAGGCTATATGCTCATTAAAGAGAAGAATTATATCGGTGCTGTCTGTGATACCTTGCCGGTTATGCTTTTTGTTTCAGGCTTTGCCGTTGTGGGTGCTGGCTTCTTTACTACAGTACCACAAAATATAAAATCAGTTGGAATAAAGCTTCTTGTCATAGGCGCGGTGCTTATTGTTCTCACCGCAGGCAGGAGCGCAAAAAATATTTTAGGTAAGCTGGGTGGAGGTCTTTATGGCTTATATAACACAGCTTCAGGATATTTAGGCGATATTTTGTCTTATTCAAGACTTCTCGCTTTAAGCCTTGTTACGGGAGTTATTGCAAATGTAATAAATCTTTTAGGCTCTATGATGGGAAATATCCTGCTGTTTATTCCGATTTTTCTTATCGGTCACACAGTAAATATTGCAATAAATCTTATCGGTACTTATGTTCACACCTGTAGACTTCAATATGTAGAGTTCTTCTCAAAGTTTTATGAAGGCTCAGGCAGAATATTTACACCGTTTAAAATCAACTCAAAATTCTTTACAATCAAGGAGGAAAATAAATATGGATAATCTTGGACTTTTCTTAGCAGTTTTAGGTGCAGCGTGTGCCGCAGGCTTTGCCGGTGTCGGCTCAGCGAGAGGTGTTGGCATCGTAGGTGAGGCAGGCGCAGGTCTCCTTTCCGAAGATCCCTCTGCATTCGGTAAGGTGCTTATTTTGCAAATTCTTCCCGGTACACAGGGACTTTACGGATTCCTTATTGCACTTATGGTTTTCATTAAAACAGGAATTTTAACCGGCAATGTTGCCACTATGACATGGCAGCAGGGCTTATCAATTTTTGCCGCATCAATGCCCATTGCCCTTGTAGGTTATTTTTCAGCTATTTATCAAGGCAGAGTTGCCGCTTCAGGTGTGTCACTTATAGCTAAAAAGCCTACTGAGCTTACAAAAGGCATGACTATGGCGGCTCTTGTTGAGACATATGCTGTTTTGGCTCTTCTTGTCTCCTTTATCGCTGTTAATAATATAACATTAGGCTGATAAAGGTTGTAATTTATAGGACAAGGAGATGAAGAAAGCTTCATGACAGGTCTTGACAAAATAGTTGAAAAGATTTTAGCCGAGGCACAGAAAAACTGTGACGAAATTTTAAAAGATGCTTCCATAGAGGTCAAGAAAATTATTTCTGATGCGAGAGAAAAAGCAAAAAGCGAAAGCGACAGGATAATCCTTGAGGCCGAAAAAACAGCCGCAAGACGACAGGCTGTGTCTAAGAGTACGGCAGAGTCCATAACAAGAAACAGGTATCTTGAAATAAGAAACGCTATTCTTAACGATATTATATCGGCTGCTTATTTGGAAATAGAAAAGTTTTCCGATGAAGAATACTTCTCAATGCTTAAAAAGCTTTGCATTAAAAATGTACTCAGCGGCGAGTGCGAAATGCTTTTAAACGGCTATGATATAGGCAGATTGCCTGATGATTTTGAGATGAGCATTAACTCTGAAATATACGAAAGAGGTGCGGTGCATATCAGCACAGTTCCCGCCGACATAGAAAACGGTTTTATATTAAATTATGGCGATATTGAAATCAATTGCACATTAAAAGCTGTTTTTGATGAAAATATGGATAGTCTTAAGGATATGCTCAGCACAGCGTTGTTTTAACATAGGAGGCATGAAATGAGAGATACAGATTATGCTTTTTGTGTGGCAAGGCTGCGCGCAAATGAAAAATACATGCTCACTGAAAGCGATATAAAAAAGCTTTCTGAGTGCAAAAACTATGACAGCGCAATAAGCTTTTTGCGTGAGAAAAAATGGATAAGCGATGAGCAAAGAATAGACGAGTGCGTAGCCTATCAAAACAAAAAGCTGTGGGAGCTTTTGTCTGATTGTGTGCCGAATAAGCAGGAGCTTAGTTCTTTGTGTGTAATAAACGATTTCTTTAACATAAAGGCTGCCGTTAAATGTCATTTTACTTCGTCGGACGCGTCAAAGTATTATGTCTATCCAACAACACTTGACACCGCCGAATTAACTAAAAACATAAATTTCCATGAGTTCGGAAAAATTGGTGGTCTTATGGGCGAGTGCGCTGAAAAAAGCTATAAGGCTGCTTGCCTTACGGAAAACGGTCAAAATGCGGACATTATAATTGATGCGGCAGCACTAAATACTTTAAAGGAATACGCAAATAAAAATAAAGATTCACTTTTAGGCAAGGTTTGTGCTTTTATATGTGATACTTCAAATATAAAAACCGCTTATCGATGCGCTAAAACAAAAAAAGGTAAAGATTTTATCAATATGGCAATAGGTGATTGTTGCCTTTTAGACAGATCCTCACTTATAAAAGCTTCCCTTGAAAGTGAGCAGGAAGTAGGCGAGTACCTGTCAAAAACGTCTTATAAAAATCTTAGCGAAACTTATATGATAAGCTCTGCCGAATATGAAAAGCAGTGCGATAACGAAATAATCTCAATGATAAAAAAAGCTAAATTCACTTGCTTTGGATTTGACCCGGTGTGTGCGTATTATTATGGCAAGCAGACTGAGATTAAATGTGTTAGAATTATCCTCACTGCGCTTTTGTCTAACCTTAGTGAGGCGGATATAAAACAGAGGGTGAGGGCTTTATATGTATAAAATCGCAGTAATTGGTGACAGAGAAAGCGTATATGGCTTTTCATGTATCGGTATGGAGATTTTTCCGGTGTACACTGCCGAGCAAGGCAGACAGACACTTATTGATTTAGCTAAGCAGGATTATGGAATTATTTATATAACCGAAGCTTTGGCAGAGGAATGTGAAGATGTGATAAATAAATATTCTAAATCCACAGTGCCTGCAATTATTCTTATTCCCGGAGTTACAGGTAACACAGGAAAGGGAATGAGCAGCGTAATGAAATCTATTGAAAGGGCAGTCGGCTCTCAGTTCGATCAGTAAAGGACAGATTAATATATGAATGATGCAGTTATAACTAAAATATCAGGCCCTCTTGTTGTGGCATCAGGCATGAAGCAGGCAAATATGTTTGATGTTGTCAGAGTCAGTGAAATGGAGCTTTTGGGCGAAATTATAGAAATGCATGGGGATAGAGCTTCGATTCAGGTTTATGAGGAAACCTCAGGTCTTCGCACAGGTGAAAAGGTAGTTTCAACCTATGAGCCTTTAAGCGTTGAGCTTGGCCCCGGTCTTATAGGCAACATTTTTGACGGTATTCAAAGACCTTTGACGGAAATTATGAAAATTGCCGGCAACAACTTAACAAGAGGTATAAATGTACCTGCCATTGACAGAGAAAAGCAGTGGGTCTTTGAGCCTGCTGTGGCTGTAGGCGAAAGAGTATACGGTGGCGATGTTATCGGCTATGTTCAGGAAACCGACATAGTACGCCATAAAATAATGCTCTCACCAAAGCTGAGTGGTATTATTAAAGAGGTCACAGGCGGTACCTGCACAGCAGAGGATGTTGTTGCAATTGTTATTGACGAAAAGGGCGTTGAGCATGGAGTAGGCATAATTCAAAAATGGCCTGTTCGTGTTCCAAGACCATATAACAAAAAGCTTTCTCCTGACAGACCTCTTATTACAGGTCAAAGAGTAGTTGACTCACTTTTTCCAATTGCTAAAGGCGGTGTCGCTGCTATTCCCGGTCCATTTGGAAGTGGCAAGACAGTAACTCAGCATCAGCTTGCAAAGTGGGCAGATGCAGATATAGTGGTATATATAGGCTGCGGTGAGCGTGGCAACGAAATGACCGATGTTTTAAACGAGTTCCCTGAGCTTATTGACCCACATACGGGCAAATCTCTTATGGAAAGAACTGTGCTTATTGCCAACACTTCGGATATGCCTGTTGCCGCAAGAGAAGCTTCTATTTACACCGGAATCACCATTGCGGAATATTTCCGTGATATGGGATATAATGTAGCACTTATGGCTGACTCAACTTCACGCTGGGCAGAGGCACTTCGTGAAATGTCCGGCCGACTTGAGGAAATGCCCGGTGAGGAAGGTTATCCCGCTTATCTTGGCAGCAGACTTGCTCAGTTCTACGAAAGAGCCGGTAGGGTAATTTCCTTAGGTAAAGAGGGAAGAGAAGGCTCCCTTAGCGTTATTGGTGCAGTGTCACCGGCAGGTGGCGACATATCTGAGCCTGTCAGTCAGGCTACCTTGCGTATAGTTAAGGTCTTTTGGGGACTGGACTCCTCGCTGGCATATAAGAGACATTTTCCGGCTATAAACTGGCTGACAAGTTATTCACTTTACGCTAATTCTCTTGGCAAGTGGTTTAATGAAAATGTTAACAAGGAATGGACTTCTCTTCGTGGAAAAATCATTTCTTTGCTTTCAGATGAAGCAAAGCTTGACGAAATGGTAAAGCTTGTGGGTATGGACGCACTTTCACCTGTTGACAGATTAAAAATGGAGGCTGCTCGCTCTATTAGAGAAGACTTTTTACATCAGCTTGCTTTCCATGAAACCGACACATATACTTCAGCTAAAAAGCAATATATGATGATGAAGCTTGTGACTGAGTACTATGAAAAATCAAAGCAAGCTCTTGAAAATGGCATGGATATTGAAACAATAGTAAAATTACCTGTCAGAGAAAAAATAGGCAGATTCAAATATGTTAAAGAAGAAAACACAGATAATCAGTTTGACGATATAATGAAACAACTTACACAGCAGACTGATTCCAAGGGAGGTAAAGCCGATGCCTAAGGAATACAGAACCATCAGCGAGGTTGCAGGTCCTCTTATGCTTGTTAAAAGCGTTGAAGGTGTTGCATATAACGAGCTTGGTGAAATTGAACTTAAAAATGGTGAACGCAGAAAATGTAAGGTGCTTGAAATCAACGGTACTGATGTTCTTGTTCAGCTTTTTGAAAGCAGTGCCGGTATTAACCTTTCAGACAGCAAAATCAGATTCTTAGGCAAGCAAATGGAGCTTGCTGTGTCTGAGGATATGCTCGGTAGAGTTTTTGACGGTCTCGGAAGACCGATTGATGGCGGTCCGTCTATTATTCCCGAAAAAAGAATGGATGTCGGTGGTGTGCCAATGAACCCTGCCGCAAGGCGTTATCCTCAAGAGTTTATTCAAACAGGCATTAGCGCAATAGACGGTCTCAATACTCTTGTGCGAGGTCAAAAGCTACCTATATTCTCTTCTTCAGGTTTGCCGCACGCTGAGCTTGCAGCGCAAATCGCCCGTCAAGCTAAGGTTCGTGGTACCGATGAGGAATTTGCCGTAGTTTTTGCCGCAATGGGCATCACCTTTGAGGAGTCGGACTTCTTTGTTCAATCCTTTAAGGAAACAGGGGCAATTGACAGAACAGTTATGTTCTCTAACCTTGCTAATGACCCGGCAATTGAGAGAATAGCTACACCGAAAATGGCTCTTACAGCGGCAGAGTACCTTGCCTTTGATAAGGGTATGCATGTGTTGGTTATTTTAACGGATATTACAAACTATGCCGATGCCTTGCGTGAGGTTTCAGCGGCAAGAAAAGAAGTTCCGGGCAGAAGAGGTTACCCCGGTTATATGTACACCGACCTGGCTTCAATTTATGAAAGAGCCGGCAGACAAGAGAGTAAAAACGGCAGTATTACCTTAATTCCCATTTTAACTATGCCGGAGGACGATAAAACTCATCCTATTCCCGACTTGACAGGCTATATAACTGAGGGCCAGATTATTCTCTCTCGTGAGCTTCACAGAAAGGGCATTGTGCCTCCCGTTGATGTTTTGTCATCGCTTTCACGATTGAAGGATAAGGGTATAGGTGAGGGCAAAACAAGAGCCGACCATTCTAACACAATGAATCAGCTTTTCTCAGCCTATGCAAGAGGTAAAGAGTGTAAAGAGCTTATGGTTATCTTAGGCGAGGCTGCCCTTACAGATATTGACAGGCTTTATGCTAAATTTGCCGACGCATTTGAAAGTGAATATATTTCTCAGGGCAGTGAAACCGACAGAAGTATTGAAGAAACTCTTGATATTGGTTGGAAGCTTTTATCGATTTTGCCCAGAAGTGAGCTGAAAAGAATTTCCGACGAATATCTTGATAAATACTATATCGAAAAGTAGAGGTGACTTAAAGTGGCGGTAATGAATGTGAATCCCACAAGAATGGAACTGACAAATTTAAAAAAGAAGCTTGTTACCGCACGCAGAGGTCATAAGCTACTAAAGGATAAACGTGATGAGCTTATGAGGCAGTTTCTTGAGCTTGTTAAAGAGAATAAAGCTCTTCGCAAAAAGGTTGAGGATGCCATTAAAACAGCTAATAAGCATATGGCTTTGTCATGTGGCAATATGAGTGATGAGAGCCTTGGTGTTGCTCTTATGATGCCATCACAAAAAATGAGCATTGATATAAAAGATAAAAACATAATGAGTGTTATTGTACCCG
>CAYWKY010000063.1:0-9673 GCA_964458915.1 uncultured Faecalibacterium sp. | reverse complement strand
AAATGTTTCATCTTTTAACTTTGGTAATAATATTACTACTGACCTTGCAGCAGGTCAAGATGGAGTTACCACGAAAGACAATACTAACCCCGGCAGCATTAACGAAATGGATCCGGATGATGTAGCTAACAGACCTTCTATTAATGCAATGAATCTTTTAATAGGTGAGGACGGCTATCCGGTTCTCGCTAATGGTGAGAGTCTTTCATGGCTTTTCTCTGACGGTACCTATGCTAAAAAGCAAAACACAGATAATATTAACGGTCTTTTCCAAAGAAATGACACCACAGGCGAATATTATTATAACAGCCATTGGAATCACGCTCAGTTTAATTATAAAACTAACACTTTCACATTATATAAAGAGAAGATAACGCCGAACTTTATGATGTATCCTTTCGGTAACTTTATGCCGTTTTTCGATATTGTTCATGATTCAAAGCGTTCAAGTGATATTACTAAATCTTATCTTCAGTCTATTGCTAAAAGCGCCCTTTATAAATATGAAAAGAAGGGTGCCGGCAGTGAATATAACACTCTTTCGACAGCGCTTAATAAGTTTATCTCACTTATGGATAAGATCTATACAAGCGGCTGGAGCGCAAAGGACTGTGTAAACGAATACTTCAAGATTTCAGGTATTCCGAAAACATACAAGAACAATTCAGAGCTTAGCGAATACTACACCCTCGACTATGATGAGCCGTCGAACTTCTATTTCGGCATGGATATGGAAATGAACTTTATTCAGCCGAAAAACGGTTTAACAGGTCTTACAGGTCAAGAGGAAATGGTCTTTTATTTCACAGGTGACGATGATGTTTGGGTTTATCTCGACGGTGTTTTATTCCTTGACCTTTCAGGTATTCACCGTCATGTAGGCGGTAAGATAGACTTTGTCAGAGGCGAGGTTTCATATTACGCTCTTGATAAAAATACGGGTGATGTGTCGGAAAAAGCTTTTAAAACCTCCAAATTTTCCGATATATTGACTTCCGCAGGTAAAAGCACCGATGTCCTCAATGCAAAGGGTACTTTCCACGATTATTCTATTCATAACTTTAAGTTCTATTATATGGAGCGTGGTGCAGGTTCAGGTGTTTGCCGAATGAACTTTAACTTGCCGCTGCTTAAAGAAAACTCTATTTCTATTACCAAAGAGCTTTCTTCCGTAAACGGAAACGACGACGAAATTTTAGGCGACCCTTATTTTACTTTCAGTGTCCTTAAAGCTCAGGGCGTAGTTAAAATAGAAGAACCCTTTATTGATGAGGGTACTTTATATGACGTTTACGACAGCGCAGGAAACCTTATTGACACAAGACAGTCAGGCGCAAACGGCATTATTAAAATTAAAAAAGGTGAGGTTGCCGTAATAAGCGGTATTATGTCAGACTCAGGTCAATATTATGTCAGAGAGCTGTTTGACCCGGAATTTTTCTCACAGTATGAGAGCGTTTATGTTGACGGCTCAAATACCACATCAATGGGCGATATTACTGTTGGCACAGACATCTTTGTGGGATATGACAGCCCGATTAAAGATATTGCTTCAGGTAACACAGCCTTCACTTATAACAATGTTGTCGATATGAAAAAATTAGGTCAGCTCTCCCTTAAAAAGAAGGTTGTCGGCTCAAGCGATTTCTTAGATAGAGTCTATGAGTTTTCTGTGTCTCTCGACGATAAAAAGCTCGCCGCAGGCTATGTTTATACAGTTATTTCTGCCGATGGCACAACAAGGCAGGAGACAGTTGAAACCCCCGGTGTTATTCATCTTAAGGCTGACGAAACTATAGTTATTGACAAGCTTATTGCGGGAACTCAATACACCATAACGGAGTCAAGTGAAAGCGCCGAAAGCTTTATAGTAACCTATGAAAACGGTGGCGACATTTCTTATGGCAACACTGTTACAGGTATAGTTTATCCCTCAACTGAAATTGAGATGAATGTTACCAACTCCGAAAAGGGTACTACAGTTGATATTCCCGTAAATAAAGTTTTGCTTAATTCCTATGGCATGACAGAAAAATATACTTTCTTAATGCAGCAATGCACCGACATAACCGGCAGTGAGGTTTTCGGCAATGAATATACCACCACTGTTACTATGCCCGAAAAGAAAGGCGAGGTCAGTGAAAGCTGTGTCTTCACTCTCAACTATATGGAAACCGATGTGGCGCAGGGAAAAAATAAGCTTTACTATCGAATTGCAGAGGTCGAAAACCCTGAAACGGCAAACTATACAGTCTTTGACGATAGGGTCTATGTTGCCGAAATAACTGTTATAAGAAAGAGTAACGATATTTCCGCTGCACTTACGGCCATGTATGTAGACGGCGAAGCCTTGGGCAAAAATCCTAAAGCTGAGTTTGTCAATGAGCTGACAAGCAGCCTCATTATATCGAAAACCGTTGAGGGCGGCAGTGTACAAAGCAGCTATAACACATCATTTAAGTTTAACATAACTCTTATGAAAGACGAAAAGCCTTTAAGCGGAACCTTCTTAGGTATTAAAACCTCTGCTCATGGTAGCGGAACTGAAATGAATTTAACTTTTGACAGCGACGGTAGCTTAAACACCACCTTGAAGCATGGCGACACGCTGGTTATTAAGGGCATACCTATCGGTACTGTTTACACGGTTAAAGAGGATGTGTCGGGCTACTATGTCTACAACACTGTTGACGGTGGCAACCAAACAAACAGCGACACCGCACAGGGAAGTCTCGCTTTAGGCAAAAACGAAGTGAATTTCTTTAACTACACCATGAAAGAGCTTCCCGAAACAGGCGGTGTAGGCGTTTATGGAATGTATAGTATAGGCTTCTTGCTGATAGGTGCGGCACTGATTTTGCTTGTGAAAAAGAGAAAAGAAGATAAAAATTCATAATTAGTTCAAAAACTGTTGATTTTTCTCCTGCTTTGTGGTATTATCAAATTACAGAGAAAATATACTATAAGAAAAGGAGACATGATTTATGTTCTGGTTAACTGAATTACTTTTACATCTTGCAGGCGTTGCAACAAAGCTTATGGTGAAGCTTGGTCTTAAGCTCATCTTGCCTTTTTAACAGGTGAATTTCAAATTTGAAAGCGATTCCTTCGGGAGTCGCTTTTGTTGCTTAAAAAAAGAAAAAGTCGAAAACTATTTATGATAATTTTGCCCTTAAATATTGTTCTATTAAAAGGCTTGTGATATAATTGTAAATGAAAAAATTCCGGAAAGGATGAAGAAATATGACCTACAAAGAAAAATATCAGCAATGGCTCACATTTGACGAAGATACTAAGGCGGAGCTTTTAGCTATAACTGATGAAAAAGAGATTGAAGATAGATTTTACAAAGATCTCGCTTTCGGTACCGGTGGACTTCGTGGAATTATGGGCGCAGGCTCTAACCGTATGAATAAATACACCGTCGGCAAAGCAACCTACGGTCTTGCTCAATATATAAAAAGTAAAAACAGCGGTGAGCTTAGTGTGGTTTTAGCCTACGACTCAAGAAACAACTCGGCTTATTTCGCTTCGGTTGCTGCAGACATATTCTCAAATCAAGGCTTTAAGGTTTACCTTTTCGAGTTTCTTGTTCCGGTACCTGTGCTTTCTTTCTCAGTTTCACATCTTGGCTGCACAGCAGGTGTAATGCTTACAGCTTCTCACAATCCTAAAGAGTACAACGGATATAAGGTATATGACAGTAAGGGCTGTCAGTTCTGCACCGAGGACGCAAAGGGTGCAATTGAATGTATCAATGCTATTGAAGATTACACCTCAATTCCTTTTGAAGGAGTTAAGGAAAACATAAACAGTGTGGGTGAAGATGTGTTGTCGGCTTTCTGCGCTAAGGTTAAGCAGCAAAGCGTTTATGAAGAACCGTCTGACCTTAAAATAGTTTACACCCCTCTTCACGGCACAGGTAATATTCCCGTTAGAAGAATGCTTCAGGGTATGAATGTAACTGTAGTTAAAGAGCAGGAAATGCCTGACGGCAATTTCTCAACAGTGAGAAGTCCAAACCCGGAGGAGAAGGACGCTCTTAATATTGCAATTGAAAAAGCTAAAGAAATCGGTGCTGACCTTGTTTTAGGTACCGACCCTGACTGCGACAGAGTTGGTATTGCTGTTAAAAACGGCGACGATTATGTGCTTTTCACAGGTAATCAGACAGGTGCTTTGCTTGTAAATTTCATTTTAGGAATGAAAAAAGACAAGCTCACTTCTAAGAGTACCCTGGTTAAGACTATTGTAACATCAGAGCTTGGCGCAAATATCGGCAGAAGCTACGGACTTCAGTGCGAAGAAACTCTCACCGGCTTTAAATATATCGGTGACAAGATAAACAAGTATGAAGCAAGCGGTGAGCAGGAGTTTATTATCGGCTATGAGGAATCCTACGGCTATCTTGTTGGTACTCATGCAAGAGATAAGGACGCTGTTGTGTCATCAATGCTTATTTGCCAAATGGCTGCTTATTATAAAAATCAGGGCAAGACTCTTGTAGATGCCCTTGAAGATATTTACAGCGAATATGGCTATTATCTTGACCATCTTGATTCCTTTGTGCTCAAGGGCAAGGACGGCGCAGAGAAAATAGCTGACCTTATGGTATATTTCAGAGAAAAAGGTATGGACCTTTTCGACGGCCTTTCACTTGTTATCGATTACAGCGAGGGCATCGCAGATTTGCCTAAGGAAAATGTGCTTAAATTCCTTTGGAAGGACGGCTCATGGATGGCAGTAAGACCCTCAGGTACAGAGCCTAAGATAAAGGTTTATTACAGCATTCAAGCTGAAACAAGAGAAAAATCAAAAGAAAAGCTCATGTCATATAAGAGCGTTATCGATAACATTATTAAATAAGAGGATATTATGACAGTTCAAAACTATGTTGAAAAAATCCTTCAGCCCAAGCTTCAAGGCGACGGCGGTTGGGTGGAATATGTAAATCTTGAGGGTGACAAGCTCACCCTCATTTTTAGAGGCGAGTGTTCAAAATGTCTCATTCTTCACCGCTGCACACAATGGATAGAGCAGCAAATAAAGCTTGATTTAAAAAAGAGTGTTAAGGTTGTTGCAATTCGCAAAAAGCCTTATTTTCAGGATGTTTAAGGAGGAATAAAAATGGCACATATTAAGGTAGTGCGCCGTTCAATGCGACCGGAGGAGTGGACAGCGCTTCGCTTCGGTTGGCTTAAAAGGCACATTTATTCCTCAAAGTGGGAAATTGAAAATCTGATGATTAGAGATGCTCGTCAAGTTAGCGAGATGAATTTTGAGTATTACTCAGAGGATTATCGTCCGCTTAATAAGGGCGATATGTATTTTACACCCGACGGTACAGCCTTTATAAAGGCAGATGTAACCTTGCCGGAAGAATTAAAAGGCAAGGAGCTTTGGTTCAGCCTTAAAACAGCGGCAGAAATCTGCGTTAAGGTCAACGGAAAATATGTGGGCGGTGTTGACCCGAACAGAGAAAGAATGTTACTTTCACCATACATAAACGAAAACCAAGTTTTACATTTCGATATGATGGGATATAACCGTTCAAAGCCCGATGACGAGAGAAACCCGGAATCACTTTCAGTCAGAGGATGCCGTCAGATTTTTGAGGGTGCATATATTTGCACTGTCAACCATGAGGTTCAAGATTTAGTTTGGGATTTTGAGCTTCTTTTGGATATAGCAAACAGTGAGCTGTTCAATGAGGATTACAGAGCCTTTCTTAACAGAGAGCTTAATAACGCAATGAATTTAATAGACTTTGATGCCAACCCTATTACCGGTGTATCTCAGGCTAAAAAATATGTTGACGATGTTATTTATGCCTGCGACAACTATAAAGGTAGCGGTGATGTGGCTCTTATTGCTCACTCTCATCTTGATATAGCTTATTATTGGAGAAGAATCCATTCGGTGCAAAAAAATCTCAGAACTGTACTTATTCAGCTTCGTCTTATGGATAAGTATCCTGATTTTAAATATACTCACACTCAGCCCTATGTTTATGAAACGCTGGAAAAGCATTATCCTGAAGTTTTTGAGGAGCTTAAGGAAAAGGTTGCTGCCGGTCAGTTCGAGCCTGTTGGCGCAATGTATGTTGAGCCTGATTGTAATGTACCCTCGGCGGAATCGCTTATTCGCCAATGCCTTTACGGTCAGCAGACCTATAAAAGAATGTTTGGCAAAACCGTAAACAACGCATGGCTTCCCGATGTTTTCGGCAATTCATGGATTTTGCCGCAGATACTCAAAAAGAGTGGGGTAGACTATTTCGTTTCAAACAAGATGTCAACATGGAACGACACTAACCGTTTCCCACATAATAACTTTAAGTGGAAGGGCATTGACGGCACTGAGGTGCTTGCTTGCGTGCCGCCGACACACTTCATTACATGGAACATGCCTTCGCAAATTCAGGAAAACTGGGAAGCATATATCGATAAAGACCTTGGCGGTCAGACTCTTAATATGTTTGGTTATGGCGACGGCGGTAGCGGCTGCACCGAGGAAATGATAGAGCTTATGCACCGTTTCAATAAGCTTTCCATTATGCCGAAATGCGAACATGTTAGCGGAAGTGAATTTTTGGAGAAGAACCTTAAAGATAACGATAAGCTGGAAACCTGGGACGGTGAGCTTTATCTTGAAATGCACAGAGGTACTTTCACAACAAAAAGTGTTCTTAAAAGATATAACAGATCTCTTGAGTTTAAGTTCCGTACCGCAGAAATGCTCAGCTTAATGAGGGGTGATGGCAACAATGAGTTGATTCATGAGCTTTATAAAAAGTTCCTTGTCAATCAGTTCCATGACATTATACCGGGTTCACATATTCACCCTGTTTATGAAGACGCAATTCAGGATTATAAAGAAATTGATAAGGCTCTCGATAATATTATCGGCAAGGGCAAAAAATATTTCAATACCCTTAATATGAAGCGTGACGCACTTACTTTTGTGCCAAACAAAAAAGGTACTGCCACCCGTTATGGGGAAAAGGGCAATTGGCTTATCCCCGATATGCCTGCACTTTCAAGCGGTTCTCTTCGTGCCACAAGGTACACCGGCGAGTGGATAAAGGTGGGTGACAAGGTGGAAACACCTTATTATAGCCTAAAGTTTAACCCTGACGGCTCAATTGACAGCCTGTATGATAAAGAGCTGTGCCGTGAATGGGTTAAGGGCGATTTTAATAAGCTTAAAATTTATACTGATAATCCGGGCAACTACGATGCATGGGATATTTTGCCCAACTATAAGGATAAGCAGATTGAAATTAAGGTTAAAACTCCCGTTTATCTTAAAGAGCAAGACGGCGAGTGCGCCACATTTGAAACTGTGCTTGAAACTGAAAAATCACGCTGGACAATGCTTATTCGTCTTTTCAGAAGAAGCAGAGGTATTGAGGTGGAAAATATTGTGGATTGGCATGAAAAGCATAAGCTTGCCAAGGCTCAGTTCTCCTGTAATGTTTTGACAAGAAAGGCTACTTGCGACACAAGTGCAGGCTATATTGAGCGTGAGACTCACCGCAACACCACATGGCAGCAGGCGAGATTTGAATGTTGTCACCATAAATGGTGCGACCTTAGCGAAACCGGCGGCGGTATAGCTATAATCAATGACGGCAAGTATGGCGCGTCCTTTGAAGAGAACACAATAGGACTTTCTCTTTTAAGAGCGACTATAAGACCTGACGTGAGCTCAGATATGGGCGAGCATAACTTCGCATATATGATAGTACCTCACGAAAATGACCCGATTACGGCTAAAATTAACGCTTTGGCGTTCCAATATAATGTGCCGTTGGTTAAAGCTGATTGTGAGTGGACCTTGCCAAAATTTGAACCACTGTATCTTCAAGCGGCAAAGCTTAGCGAGGACGGCACTATGAAGGTGCTTCGTTTAAGTGAGCAGGACGGTAAGCGTGGTACAATTAAGCTTCAAAGCAAGGTCAAGGTGCTGAATATGCTTGAAGAGGTTATAGGTGAAACAGATGTTATTGAATATAGCCCCTTTGAAATTTTGACAGTGGGTATTATATAAACTTATTTTTAATTAATAATAGTAAAGAGGTGAGTTAGGTGAAGAAGCTGTTTATTGTCAGCCTTAGTGTGGTTCTTATGGCTGTTTTGTCCTTTTCAGCTTTGGCAAGGCATATAGTCGGTGACAGTATAAAAAGTGATTCTTTGCCTGCACACTCTGAAACTGTCTTGGAGGAAAATGAAGATTTACCGCAAGAAAAAGTTTTGCCTCAGGTTGAAAATCTAAACTTTGAGGAAAGCTTAAGAGGAGCAGTAAGTCTGTCATGGGATAAGATACCCGAAGCTTACGCCTATAATATTTTCATTAAAACCGATGACAGCAAAAAGTATAAATATTGCCTAACAGTCAAAAGCAATAAAGTAACTGTCAAAAATATTGACAGCGAGGGCGACTTAAAATTTAAGGTTCGAGGCTTTTGTTATGACAGTGGCAAGGCTGTTTTCGGCCCCTTCAGTAAAGCTGTTGGCGGAGTAACAGCACCGGAAGATGTGGATAAGCTTTATACCAGAAGCATAACAAATGACAGCGTTACTCTTTATTGGAATAAGGCGAAGGGTGCAACGGGATATAATGTTTATATTTTCGACAAGGAAAAAGACGAATTCATTTTGTATAAATCCACATCAAGAACTCTTATAACTGTGTCAGAGCTTAAAAAAGATACGCTTTACACCTTTAAGGTTCAAAGCTATAAAAAGGTGAATAACAGCACTGCCTTAGGCAAATTCAGCAAAGAGCATGAAGAATACACCTATAATTCCGGCGCTGTGCCACACACAAAGTCACAAGCTGCACAGTACTATAACAACCACATAGCAAAGCTGAAAGCTCAGAAGGATATGACGGTTAAATATCAAAAGAGTATTGACACCCAGTTTATTTCCTGTAGCAAGCAAAATCTTACTGTCAGCGTTAAAAATACCATCAATCTTTTTGAGGGTACACTGAAAAAGATATATAAATATGTTGATGGCGAAAACGAGACTAAAAGTGTAAATAAGCTTATTGAGCCTTACGGCAAAACTCCAACTCTTGAAAGAGATGATATTAAAGAGTGCTCTGCCGAGACGAGAGAAGACGGCAGTGTAGTTTTAAAGATTACCTTAAAAAGCGAGAACAAGTTTTACACCAAAGGTCAAAAAAGTCAAAAATCTTATTATGACGGTGTATTATCTTTGCCTAATTATAAAAATCTTAAAACCTCACCTTTTTTAATTGAAAACGCAGACAGCTATTATAGTGGCGGTACGCTGACAATTAAGGTTAAAGATAGAAAAGTGCAGGTGTTTAAGATTGACGCTGCGGTGCTGTCAAATATAGGCTTTTCTGTTTCTGGTGTTAAAGCGAGCGCTATTGTAGCATATGGACTCGAAGAGCGATATGATGTGAAATATGATTTAAATTGATAAAGTGTAAAATAATAATTTGGTGGGCAAGTGATTTTGCTCACCGAATTTTTTTGCATTTCGGCTTTTGTGCTAAAAAATATTGATTAAGTGTCCAAAATTTTACCAATACACTATTGCAAGAAATAAAATAATTTGGTATTATAAACAGTGGTAAAATAAGTAAACCAATAATAACTCTCGAAAGGGGACTAAACGTCATGAATTACACACAT
>CAYWKY010000062.1:0-9734 GCA_964458915.1 uncultured Faecalibacterium sp. | reverse complement strand
TCCATATTGTTCACCGTATCTTTTAGGATTGTTTTGTCAGCAAACACACCGTCTCAACATGTCCCGTATGCGGAAACATATCCACCGGCTGTATCTTTCTCACCTTATAGCCGTTTTTGCAAAGGTAATGAAGATCTCTCGCTTGTGTTTCAACATTGCACGATACATATACTATCTTTTCTGGCGCAAGAGTGGTTACACTTTTTAAAAAAGGTATATCACTGCCGGCTCTTGGCGGGTCCATGAAGACAACATCAACCTTTTCCTTCGCTTTTGCCATGTCAACCATAAATTCCCCTGCATCAGCGCAGAAAAAGCGTACATTTTTAGCACCGTTAATTTTTGCGTTCATTATGGCATCTTTAACTGCGTCAGAGTTAAGCTCAACACCGATAACTTGCTTCGCCTTATCAAGGGCCACAAGGCCTATAGTACCGATTCCGCAGTAGGCATCAAGAACTGTTTCCTTACCGGTGAGAGAAGCAAAATCAATAGCTGTGCTGTAAAGCTTTTCAGTTTGCACAGGGTTAATTTGATAAAAGGACTTAGCTGATATTCTGAATCTCTTTGTGCAAAGAATGTCTTCTATATAGCCGCTGCCGTATAAAACTTCCTCTTTTTTGCCGAGTACCAAGCTTGTTTTAGATTGATTGATATTCCAAATCACAGTGGTGATTTCTTTGTGGGAGTCAAGCAGTGCCTTTAAAAATTCTTTCTTGCCGGGGAAAATGCTGCTACCTGTGACAAGTACCACCATAACCTCATTTGTGGCAAAACCACGCTTAACTAAAACATGACGAAGAAAGCCCTTGCCTGTGTCCTCATTATAGGCGGTCAGCTTAAATTTAGGCAACATATTTCTAATGTCAACTATAATTTTATCGGCAATTTTATCCTCTAACTTACACTCGTCAACGAGAACAATATTGTGGCTCGCAGACTGATAAACGCCGGAAATAATTTTACCACCACGGGTGGTACCGAAAGCGGCTTGAACCTTGTTTCGATAGTGATAAGGCTCTTCCATGCCTATAATTTCTTCAACATGACCAAACTTGCCAAGGTACTTTATAGTTTTTGCCTGCTTAAAGGAAAGCTGCTGCTCATAGGTCATGTTTTGAAGCTGACAGCCACCACATTTTTTATATAAGGGGCAGGCGTTTCCTTTGCCCACCTTTTTTGTACCCTGCCGAGGAGAGCGGGACGACTTTTTATTTTGAGGTTTGTGTTGCATTTTTTCCTCCTATAAATTTGGGCGAAGATTAAGCTTCGCCCAATGTAAATCCGATTATAATTTTACTCCTGAATATCTCTTAACCATGCGTCTGATGGCGAATCTGAGAGCGACAACAGTTACAACCGCGCATACTGCGGCAATGGGTTCGCTTTGTTTTTTCATTGCGTTTTTTCATCTCCTTCCAATCTTGTCCGTAAGGACATATCGAGTGTCTTAAGACACATATCGAGTGCCATGGCATATATCGAGAATTTCCGTTAGGAAATTCATATCGACATGCTATTCCTCAATTAAATTGCGTTTCGCTGTTGTTATTGAAGCTATAAGTTTTCGTCGAATGCTTCCACAACGGCTTTTTAATTGTGCTGCTACACTACTATTTATTGCATTTTTTCTGTAAAGAAGTTCTATCCAATAATCAGTTTCAGAAGATTCCTTTAACGCAATCTCTAATTTATGAATAAAATCTGCTCTGCTTTGTGCATATTTTGCTTCGTGAATGTTTGCTCCAATTGACGATGATGACTTTATTAATTGATTCTTATAAATGGAGCACCCGGATATTCTTTCACAAATATCTGAAACCATTACAGCAAAATCTATACTTTCTTCCCGTAAAACATTCTTGTTATCTATATTACCATTCACCCTTAAATTTAAAAAATAGTCAACGAATTTGTTAATTTACGTGTGTGGTGAAATCGATATGTTTTGCTTTGCAGAACATGGGAATTATAAAATTATACTAAAGCTATACTTATACTCTTTGCCCGCAAAGTTTTTATATTCATCAAGGGTATGTGCGCCCCAGCTATCATAGCCTCCGACACCCATTTGTCTCATAACAGCTCTGAAATAAAGCTTGTCGCTTTTCTTCAGCTCATAGGCGTGTGGTGCATCTTCTAACTCGAAGGCTGTCCAAGGTGAAACATTAATTTCCATTTCTTTGTCGGCTTCAAAGGAAATTTCCTTGCCTGTGCCATAAAGTCTTGCTCGTCTCACTCCTGTTCTCTCGCCATATTCCTGCGGCTTGAGATAGGGAACAAAAAGCTCGTCAATACTTACCTTGTAAAGACCTATATCGGCGCTGTAATTTCTGTCAATATAGTTTTCGTGAGGGCCTCTACCAAGATATTCAAGGTGACTATATTCATTTTTTAAAGGTACAATTAGTGAAATTTCGGGAATTTCCGGCAATGATTTGTCCGGGTTAAAGGAATAATCTATATGCACTGAGTTGCCGTTTATGGTGTAAATAAGCTTGCCCTTGCTTTCGGGTACTGTGGGAACGCTAAAGGCAACCTCAACAACAACATTGTCGCCGTTTTCCTTTACATTTTCTATACCAATCCAGCAGTTATCTTTGGCATATTTCCATGTGGCGCAGCGTACAGCCTGCTTTGAGCCTCTATCATTGTCTGTCAATGCTCGCCAGAAGTTAGGCTTGATTTCACCTGACAAAAGCTCAGTGCCTTTCTTTTTAAGGGAATAGACTGCACCGTTTCTTCTTGAGAAGTTTATTTCTATATCTCCACCCCAAACGCAAAGTGTGCCGTAATTCTTTTTGACATTCATTTGGGCTGTGGATCTTTTAGTCTTTCTGCTAACAAATTCATTTAGAATAAATTGAGCTTTTGCAATCTTATGACCGACTTTTGCCCAAGAGGTGTTTTCCTTAAGCTCAAAGAATATGTTAAGGTACCATTCTAACTCGCAGCTGACCTTAAGGTTAAGATTCACCTTTTTTTTCTCGCCCGGCTCTAAATCAACGCTCATATCGCCACTTGCGATAACTCGGTTCTCGCTTATTGCCTGCCAATGAAGATTATATTCTTTTAAATTAGTGAAAAGGAAGTCGTTTTCAATTTCGACTATGCCCTTATTTATGTCTATAGCTTTAAATCTGACATTTTGATAAAGCTGTTTAATTTCTTTGATTTTCGGGCTAAGCTGTCTGTCGGCAAAAACAAGACCGTTTCCGCAGAAAGAGCCGTCGTGGGTAAATTCGCCACTGTCTCCGCCGTAGCCTATAAAGGAAGTGCCGTCTTCATTTTTTATTCTGACACCTTGATCAACAAAGTCCCAAACGAAAACACCGAAAAAGCTTTTGTGCTTATCAATAAGCTCCATATATTTTTCGTTACCACCACAGGAGTTACCCATTGCGTGAGAATATTCACACAGCATCCAGGGCTTTTCAGGGTGAGAAACAATATCTTTTTCTAAATCCCATGGCTTCGGGTACATTTGAGAATAAATGTCCGTAACATTTTTGTTGAAATCAAACTTGTCCTTGTCGCCCCAAATTGACTCATAATGAACAGGTCTTGTGGGGTCAACTTCATGAAGATAATCGTGCATTTTCATAAAGTTTTCGCCACCGCTACATTCGTTGCCCAAAGACCAAATAATGACGCAAGGGTGGTTTTTATCTCTTTCATAAAGAGATTCGATTCTGTCCATACATGATGGCAACCACTCCTTTTTTCCGTCGGGCAGCAGGGGCGTATCTTCACCCATAAAGCGTGTGCCGTGGCTTTCAAGGTTATTTTCGTCAATAACATAAAGTCCGTATTCATCGCAAAGCTCATACCAAATAGGTGCGTTGGGATAATGTGAGGTACGCACAGCGTTTATATTGTGCTTTTTCATTATGAGTATATCTTCCAACATCATTTCCTTTGTTATAGCTCTGCCGGTGTCGCAGGAAAACTCATGTCTGTTAGTACCCTTTAAAACAAGGCGCTTTCCATTGTAATAAAGAACGCTGTCTTTAATTTCAATATGTCTAAAGCCTGTTTTTGTGCTGACAAATTCTATATATTTTCCGTCTTTGTCTCTAATTGAAATTACCACATTATAAAGGTAAGGGTTCTCTGCGCTCCAAAGCTTCACGAAAGGAATTGCCGCAGTGAGAGTGGCTTGTTTGTTGGAAAAAGCTGAAACTTCATCTGTTGCCACAACGCAGCCGTCCATATCATAAACGGTCATCTCCGCTTCGGTACTGTCAGCTTCACTGCCTAAGGTTAGCTCTGCGCTTACAACACCGCCCTTATAAAGCGGTACATCAGGCTTTGCCGCAACCTTAAAATCGGCTATATACTGTTTGTGAGTGGCGTAAATATAAACATCTCTGAAAATGCCTGCCAAACGGAAGAAATCCTGATCCTCAAGCCAGCTTCCGGTACACCAGCGGTAAACCTCGACAGCAAGTGTGTTTTCGCCGTCTTTAACATAGTCGGTTATGTCAAACTCACTACACCTGAATGTACCCTCACTGTAGGCAATTTTTTCGCCGTTGATGTAAAGATAATATGCTGACTCAACACCTTCAAAGCAAATAATAACTCTGTCCTTTTTCAAGTTGTCGGGCATAATGAATTTTTTTATGTAACAGCCAACCGGGTTATATTCTGTGGGAGCTTCGGGAGGCTTCGGTTCTTGTATTCTCTCCCAAGGATATTGTACGTTTGAATATATATGCTTATCATAGCCAAGGCTTTGCCACGATGAGGGTACGGGAATCGTATCCCATGAGGACGAGTCAAAGTCCGGCAAATAAAAGCTAAGCTCTCTGTCTCGATATGATGGATATATTTTAAACTTCCATTCTCCGTTTAAAAGAAAGCATCTGTCCGAGGCCATTCTGTTGCCTTTTTTTGCCTGAGCCTCACTGCTGTAGGGCATAAATGTACTTTTTGAGGGCAGACGGTTTATTCCTGTCACCTCAGGCAGATTTTGCCATTCGTTAAAGCCATCAATTTTCATTGGTTTCTCCTTTTTGAATTGGTGTTATTTAAGGTTGACCTTATGCTCCATAATATAGCCTGTTGCCACAAGCAGTCCGACGGCCACAAGAGCCGAGAACACAGTTCCGCCTACGCCATAGGAAAGCAGTACATCGGAAACGCTGAACATATCTTCAAAGGCGAAGAAAACTCTGTCGGGAGTAACATTGAATGTTAAGGGGATAACCTCAGTGAGCTTGTTGCTGATAATATTAACAGCAAAGAACAAAGCGAAGAAAACAAGTCCGCCGAAAAGCTTGGGATGTGACTGAAAATGTCTGGTGTTAGCTATTGTTACGGTGAAATATACATATCCCACATAGGTCAGTATTGTCATAAGAGCCATAATTGCAATAACGATAATGATCTCAGCTATAACAGTACCGGAGGGGAGATATTCACTAATTCCGCTTATTGTGAAAACTGCCATAAAGTCGCCTAAAAAGCTATCGGTTTTATCTTTTGCATAAAGATAGATAACACCAAAGGTTAACGCCATAACAATAAAGCTTATAATTATCCACATAAAAGAGACAATAATTTTTGAAATCAAAAGGGTGCTGCACTTAACAGGAAGAGTAAAGGTAAGATAGCCTTGTCTTCCATAAAGAGTGTCATAAAAATTTTTAATAATAGAAACGAGAGTGACAAGAATACAGGCGAAGCCGGCAAAATAAAGACCAAAGCAAGCCATTATTCCGAGCCATGTGGTGTCTGAGAGCATCGAAAGGCCAATAACGCCTATAAAAGCGGCTATAGCAATATATATAACCATTGTATATCTTGCCGAATGTTTAATTTCGTGCTTTAAAAGCTTACCAAGCATAAGAGAATACCTCCTTAAATACTTCTTCAACTGTTTGACCTTTTTCTCTGATTTCGTTAACATGGGAGTTGACGATAACCTTACCGCCACTTATCATAAGCACACGGTCAAAGATTCTTTCAACATCGTTTATAAGATGTGTGGAAAGAAGTACAGTTGCGTTTTGAGCGTAGTTATCCATAATAAGGTCGAGTATTGCGCTTCTTGCCGCAGGGTCAAGACCACCGAGAGGCTCGTCTAAAATATAAAGCTTTGCCTGACGGCACATAACAAGAATAAGATTGAGCTTTTCCTGCTGACCCTTTGACATGGTTTTAAGCTTTTGCTTCGGGTCAAGTCCAAAGTCTACTACCATTCGCTGAGCCTTGTCCTTGTCAAAATCACTGTAAAAATCCGCAAAATAGCTTATAGCATCTACAGGTCTCATCCATTCAGGGAGATATGACTTGTCCGGAAGAAAAGCCACTATGCTTTTTGTGTAAGCTCCCGGCTCCTCATTTGCAATTTTTATCATACCGGTGTGATCTTTAATAAGACCTGTGAGAATTTTAATAAGGGTTGTTTTGCCACAGCCGTTGGGACCGAGCAAGCCGACAATGGAGCCTTCTTCAATTTCAAAGTTTACATCGTCAAGAACAACCTTTTTGCCATAGGACTTTCTAAGTCCCTGAGCCTTGATTATAGCTGACATAGTTTTCACCTTTCTTTATTTACAGTTTATTTTCTTGCAGTGATAAGCACCGATAAAGCACCCCAAATAAGCTGAAGGCCTATTATTACAAAGGGACTCATAAATGCCGGAACACCTAATATTACAGAAAGAATAAGCATCATAAAGGCGAGGGCTTGACCTGCCACGTGCATATAAAGCACGAACTTATCTCTTTCACAAAGTAATTTTGCCGTAGTGACGAGAACGAAAAGACTCTTTTTGCGTTTTGAGCAAATCAGTGAGTTGACCTGACGCATGGATTTGTTGAATCTATATTCATCCATAAGCTCCGCAGCGTCTTGTGAGAGAATTTTAACGCAGGAAATGTCACAGCCAAGCTTGAGAGAAGCGAGGTTTTCTGTCAGACAAGGATCTTTCGCCGTAAGCAAAAGCACAAAAGAGCATTTATTAAATTTAACAGCCGCCTTGCCTAAAGAGGGGATAATATTATATGACACCAAAAATGTTGCGCTTAAAATGCCGTCGATAACAACATACATTGCGCTTTTTCCGCCGGCATATTTTTTTTCTTCCTCTTTACTCGGAGCATCGATATTGTTTTTCAAAAGCATTTTTCTGTTGCCCACCATAACTTTTCTTCCGGCGCAGGAACAGCTATAGCCTAAACGCTCTGAATATTCTAAGTCAAAGGCTTCGGGAAGCTCGCCCTCAATTGTCTCTTCAAAGCTTTTAAATTCGCTCCATAAAAGGCAATCGCTTTCTTTTAAAACTGCCGCTGCAAGTACGGCACAGTCGTGAGTTGAGAGTCTGCTGCCTTTAACCGCACGGAATTTTGAAACCTTAGCGGTGAAAATGTCAGACGCATCCATAGCAACAGCACAAGCCTTATTCATAGTTTGAAGTCCCTCATAAGAGGTGATTGCCGCATAATTGCTGTTAAGTCTTTTGTTTTCAATATATAAAAGTATTGTTCGTGCAAGCTCACACATTATAGGTCCGCAAAGACAAATGCAAGCGACTATTGCCGTAACAAAAAGAGCTGCATCTCTGTTTCTGAGAATTATGACCACACCTGAAATAAGGCTGGCGGCGAGAGCTGTAAGATGAAGCAGGTTATAAAATTTATCTTCGCCGGGACGCTTGCCTAAATTGCCGTTTAAGCCGTTAATTGTGTCGGTCTGAGCGCAGTAAAGAACCTTATCGCAATCCTTTCTTCCGATGCCCTTTGACAAAACAGAACGGTCAAGCTTGTTTTCCACTGTGTGAATACTTTGAATTTCCGGGCATTTTACAGCGACACTGAGATTTCTTAAGGCGATTTCTCCTTTAAACCTCTCGCTGAGTACCGCCGCAACAAGAGACAGGGCAAAATAAACTGTATAAACTCTGATGTCGCCGCCCTGAGCTTTTTTCAGCACCAAAAGCACAATGTTATGCACAAGCACCAACACAAACATAAGGAATAGCCCCGTACTGCTGTCAACCTTAAAGCCTTTAAGAGTTTTAAAGGCCTGTGTCATTCTGTCGTACCCTGCCGCAGCGGCAAGGAAGAGAAGGGCTATGTTAGCTAAGATGAAAATTCTTCCGCCATCCTTAAATAAAGCCTCAAGAGGACCACCGACGGTATATATTAAGGGCAAAAGGCTCAATATGCCACTGACAAGGGTAATTATAACTAAAAGTATAAGCTGTATTTTTTGTTTTGCAAGCTGTTTGTTGAGTATTTTGGCAAAGTCCTTTGCTTTCATTGTCACTTCCTCCTTTTTCTTTTTGTTGGCTTTGTCGAGTATATTTCCCGCACTTTTGCCGTTGGCGGTGAAAACACCCTTTTTCTTTTTCGACTCAGCTCTTTCAACGGCCTCGAAAATATCTTCGCCCTGAGAGGGCTTGATTATGTCTGCCACATTACTGCCAGCCTTGCCGGTGGGACTTGCCTCAAGCAAGGTTTTATCCTCAGCTTTTTTTGACAGCACTCTAAAGTTTTGCATAAACTTCTTGCTTTGCTGAGCAGATTTTTCCTGCTTTTTTGCAAAGTCAAGATAGGTGTCTTCGTTATATGGAATATATTCCTCTTTTTCCGGCTGTGAATCGGTTATTATAACTCTTTTTTCAGCCTGCTCTATGTTGTCGATTTCCTCAGGCTGTGTTTTTGTTATGGGGGTCATACCGAGACTTTGCAGCAGCTCGTCAAATGAGCCAACATATTCGCTTCCTGCAAGGGAGCTTTCGCCGGATAAAGAAGAAAAAACACCTGAAAAGCTGTCGGATTTTTCTTCGGCAGTGTTCGATGAAGAAGTTTGCTGAGCTTCTTTTATTTCCTCTGACATTTTTCTTTACCCTTTCATTTTGCCTTTATGCCCAAACGCTGTCTTGCAACTTCATACATAACTATGCTTGCGGCAACGCTGGCGTTAAGTGAGGTTATTTTTCCTCTCATCGGCAGTGAAAGCACAAAGTCGCTTTTCTCTTTAATGAGTCGGCTGACGCCTGAGCCTTCTGAGCCGACAACTAAGGCAACACCGCCGGAAAAATCTGTTTCGCACCAATTTGAGCCGTCCATATCGGCGCAATAAACCCAAAGGCCTCGCTTTTTAAGGTCTTCGAGAGTTGAGGCAAGGTTTCCGACTCTTGCCACAGGCACATATTCGACAGCACCCGCTGAAGCTTTGCCGACAGCCCAAGTCAGTGAAGCGTTTCTTCTTTTCGGAATAATAACTCCGTGTGCGCCGGTACATTCGGCGGTACGGATAATTGCGCCTAAGTTGTGGGGGTCTTCAAGCTCGTCGCAAACTATAATAAACGGCTCTTCGCCTCTTTCTTTAGCTAAAGAAAAAATATCCTCAACCTCGGCATATTCATGGACGGCTGCATAAGCGGCAACACCTTGATGATTGCCCTGACCGCACATGAAATCCAGCTTCTTTTTATCAACTTCTTTTATAACGATGCCTTTATCTTTACATTCGGCAATTATTCTGCCTATTGAACCGTTTCTTTCGCCCTTAACTACAAGCAGAGTATCAATCGCTCTTTCACTTTTCAAGGCTTCCGAAACAGCGTTTCTGCCTATAATTAAATCTGTATTTTCACGCTCAAGTTTCTTTTCCATGAGGTAACCTCCGATTTATACTTATAATCGATTAATTATAACACAGAACTTTGTTTTGGAATTTATAATGAAGAAAAATAACCTTTATGCACCTAAAAAGG